>JAFLUU010000076.1 GCA_022508585.1 Prevotellaceae bacterium
CAGTTGGTAGCGCACTACGTTCGGGACGTAGGGGTCGGGCGTTCGAGTCGCCTCTTTCCGACCAAAAACGACAAGCGAAGCAATTCGTTTGTCGCTTTTGCGTTATTGTCGCTGTAGATATGGACAAAGCGCCTTTGTTGCCTTAGTGTCATTGCGGAATCGTCTGCAAATGTTCAGCTAAGGACATTTTAAGCAATAATTTTGTCAGTTCCGCGCCTTTTGTTTACCTTTGCAATAACCGAATCAATCGATAATAAACCAAATAAATTAGATGATATGAAAAAGAATCTGTTTTCCGTGTGTTTGCTTATGGCGCTGGCTCTGGTGATGCTGGCGGGCTGTATGTCTAAGTCAAACGATTTCCCAAAGTATATGGCTGTTCAGATAGATAGGGGCGACGGTTGGAGCATCATCGACGACCAAGGCAACATCTTGGCCAACGGAGAGTATGATGCCGCCGATGCGGTGTCGCTGATATATGGCGAAAGCTACTGGGTTAAGTCCGGTGGTAAATTTATGCTTTATAGTATCAAGAATCCGAAGAAGCCTGTAGTTAACGAAGAGTGGGATTATGCCACGGAGATGTACGATGGCCGCGCTTTGGTGGCTAAAGAGGGTATGCCCATCCATATTATCGATGAGCAGGGCAAGACCATTGCTGTGCTGGACAAGGATATCACGGCAGTGATGCGCAAGACTGGCTTTTCGGACTTTTTCTTCAAAAAAAGTAACGGCAAATACGGCTGGGCTAACAAAGATGGTGAAATCGTTAAGGAGGGGCTGCAAGAAATCATGCTCTTTGACAAATCTTTGGTCATTACTCTTGCAAAAGAAGACTCTAAAAAATATACTATCTTTGACATTCAAGGCAACGAGACGGGTACTTTCATTGCCGACAGAATCATTGGCGCCGCTAACGGCTTCATCGGAATCATTAAGAACGACAAAGCATATATCCTTGACCGTAAGGGCGACATTGTCGTGAGCTCAAATAAGTACTACGCTTTGCTCCCCGTCTCTGTCAACTACTGTGTGGGTGTTAGACAGGACGATAAGTGTGCCCTGCTGGACATGAAGGGCGATGAGCTTATCCGCGCCAAATACAGTGACATCTATCCTGCCGGCAACAATATGTTCTATGCAGTTAAGGACAATGGTAAGGTGGGTGTAATCAACGATAAGGACGGGACTATTGTAGAGTTTGACTATAGTCGCGCTATATCTTTAGGCGACAACTTCCTTATGCAAGACGGCAGCACATGGCTTATCATCGGCCAGGACGGCAAGCGCGTTGGCAAGGAGGAGTTTTATAGGATAGCCTCTACACCGTGCGACAATGCCATCTTCTATTCTGCCGAGAGGGAATATAGCCTGTCCGACGCCCCCTCTGCAACTCAGGTTGAGAAGGTTGCGGTCATTGAGGCCGATCCTGCAAATGAAGATGCTGAGACACAAGAAATCCTTGAGACTATAGAGTTTCAGTCTGATGATGATGGCTACGACCCCACCTTGTCTACCAGAAAACTAACGGCCGCAGACTTGAGCGGCAAGAGCAAAAAGGACTTGGAAATTATGCGCAACAGCATCTATGCCCGCTATGGCTATAAGTTTAAGCGCAAAGATTTGCTCAACTATTTCTCCCAGTTCTTGTGGTATGCCCCAAGCACGAGCGATATGTCAGCCGCATATAAGCGTATGTCGAGCATAGAGAAATATAATATAGAGTTTATAAATAAACATGAATAGTAATCGCCTGTAAATATGAAAATATTGATTATAGGCGCGACATCTGGTATTGGCCGGGCCTTATGTGATTATTATATAGCGCATAATAATGAGATTGCCGTGGCCGGACGCAGGCAGGAGATATTGGATCAGATGCGCGAGCAGTACGCTTCTTATCCCATTCACACTTATTGCGCCGATGTTTGCGACATTGCGTCCACGCCGTTGTGGCTTAATAAAGTCTGGAGCGATATGGGGCATATCGATGTCGTGATTGTCAGTGCTGGCGTGGGAGAACTGAATCCACAGCTGGAGTTTTCAAAGGAATTCTCCACTCTGCAGACAAATGTAATGGGCTGGACTTGTGTTGTCGACGAGATTTTCAATCATTTTCTCGCGCAAGGTTTCGGACATCTCGCTACGATTAGCTCTGTCGGCGGACTTCGGGGTGAACCCGGCGCGCCTGCATACTCCGCGACCAAGGCTTTTCAGATGAATTACGCAGAGGCTCTCCGTAAGAAGGCTCATAAGAGTCATCTCCCTATTTTTGTTACCGACATTCGCCCTGGTTTTGTCGACACGCAGATGGCTCAAGGCGATGGCCTCTTCTGGGTAATGCCTGCTGACAAGGTTGCCGTTCAAATTGCGAATGCTATTCGTCGTCGTTGCGCGGTTGCTGTTGTTACTAAGCGTTGGCGGCCTATTCACTACATCTGGAAACATCTTCCACGCTGTATTTACGACAAGCTTTAGCTTTGTTTTAATTTCGGGAGACCTAAAAGTATCGCTGTGATAGCGACTGCTCCAAGCAAGTACGGATAGAATAGATATGGCATTATTGCTGTGGCCGGAATTGAGGCGAGTCCGCTGGCTATCAATAGTTGTGCGCCGTAGGGAATGATGCCTTGCACAAAACAAGAGAAGGTATCAAGAATGGAAGCGGCCTTGCGAGGATCTACGCCGAAACGCTTGGCAATGTCGCGCGCTATCGTGCCGACAGAGAGGATAGCAACGGTGTTGTTTGCAGTACAAAAATTAACAAGCGTTACGAGCATACCTATGCTCAGTTCGGCTCCGCGGCGACTATTGACATGGGAAGTGAGTCGCTGTATGATCCAATCTATGCCGCCGCCGTGACGGATAACGGCCAACAGACCTCCGGCCAACAAAGATATGAAAATTGTCTCGCTCATGCCGCCTATTCCATTTGCCATAGCGGCAAACCAGCTGTCGAGTTGAAAACTACCATCAGCCAACCCAACGATGCCGGTGAGAAGTAGTCCCAGCAGAAGTACTATCAGCACATTCAGTCCGGCAATGGCACTGACGAGTACCGCTGCGTAAGGTAATATCTTCAAAAGGTTAATCTGGCTTGTAGCGATGTCTGTGGTTGTGGCTTCACGACCGATAAACAGATAAAGTACAAATGTTATTATTGCAGCAGGAAGTACAATAAGAAAATTCGTCTTGAATTTGTCGCTCATGCGGCAACCTTGTGTCTTGGTGGCCACGACCGTTGTGTCGCTGATAAAAGAAAGATTATCTCCAAAGAAAGCTCCACCCACAGCAGCCGCACTCAAAACCGGAAGCTCAAGCCCCGTTTTGCCAGCCAGTCCGCAGACTATCGGGATAAGAGCGGCGATAGTTCCCACAGATGTACCAATAGATATAGATATTAAGCAGGCAGCGGCGAAAATGCCCGGTAACAGCATATTTTCCGGCAGGATACAAAGTGTCAGATTGACTGTTGCATCGACCGCATTCATTGCTTTTGCAGAAGCGGCGAATGCTCCTGCAAGGATGAAAATCCATATCATAAGCATGAGGTCGCTATTGCCGGCACCTTTGGAGAAAACGGCGATGCGATCGTTAAAATTCTGACCGCGTAGGGTTGTCAATGCGTATACAGAAGTAATAATAAAAATTACGATGGGTGGAACTTTATAGAAATCGTGGAAATATAAACTTAAGCTTATCATTAATATCATGAGAACAAGCATCGGACTCAGAGCGAGTAGACCACAGGGCGTGCCTATTCCTTTCATCTTTTTGTTGCTCTTGTGCTTAGGAAAGACGAATAGGTTATATTTATTATTTTTATTTTGCATTAGTATATATTTTTGAATTTGTTATTGCAAAATTATACTAATTATTTCAAAAACACTAATCCTTGCAAGTACTAAACTTTTCGTATCTACAAAAATACCAATATTGTGCGATGACTATTTCTTATATTTTATTGTACATAACACAGTAAGGCTTCTGAGGACTGTAGCAAATGTCATACAAAAAATATGGGTATCATTCGTAAGAAAGATACCCATATCAGTGTTATTGATAACTATTTCAGTGCTTGTTTACAAGCTCCAGTCTTCTTGGCTCTTGCGCACATAGCTCTTGTAACGCTTGAGGGCAGCTGCCTGGGTTGCATCATAGAGCTCCTGTGCTTCATCGGGATAAGCTTTCTTAAGAGAAAGGAAACGTACCTCGCCATCGAGGTAAGCCTGGAATTTATCCCACTGCGGTTCTTTAGAGTCGAGGGTGAACGGATTTTTGCCCTCCTCGGCCAATGCAGGGTTGTAACGCCACAAGTGCCAGTAGCCGCACTCTACGGCTTTAGCCTCCTCGGCCTGACTCTTGCCCATGCCGCCCTTAGCTTTGAGGCCGTGGTTGATACACGGAGCGTAAGCAATCACCAAAGAGGGGCCGGGATAAGCCTCTGCCTCGCGGATAGCTTTCAAACACTGGGCTTGGTCAGCGCCCATAGCGACTTGAGCAACATAGACATAGCCGTAGGTGGCCTGCATTAGACCAAGGTCTTTCTTTGTTACACGCTTTCCGCTCGCTGCGAACTGGGCAATAGCGCCAATAGGTGTGGCCTTAGATGCTTGGCCGCCAGTGTTGGAGTAAACTTCGGTGTCGAGCACGAGAATGTTAACATCTTCGCCGCTTGCCAGCACATGGTCGAGACCGCCGTAGCCGATGTCGTAGCTTGCACCGTCGCCACCGATAATCCACTGGCTGCGCTTCACGAGATAGTGGTCGAGTTCCTGCAGTTGTTTGCAATTGCCGCATCCTGCCTCGGCGCCACCTTTAATATATTCGCGCAACTTAGGAGCAATCTCCTTGGTTTTTTCAGCATTCTCCATGTTTGCCGTCCATTCCTCGGCGAGAGCTTTGAACTCTGCGGGGCATTTCTCGTTGGCTGTGGCATCGGCAAGCAGAGAGGCTACGCGAGCCTTCATTTTCTTGTTCGCCATTACCATACCGAGGCCGAACTCGCAGAAATCCTCGAACAGAGAGTTTGCCCATGCGGGGCCTTGTCCCTTTGCGTTGGTCGTGTACGGAGTTGAGGGGATAGAACCAGAGTAAATGGAGGAGCAACCTGTAGCATTCGCAATCATCTGACGGTCGCCGAAGAGCTGGCTGACGAGTTTCACATACGGAGTCTCGCCACAGCCGGAGCAAGCGCCGCTGAACTCGAAGAGCGGGGTTGCAAATTGGCTCACGCGCGGATTGCTTGCGATGTCTACAAGCTCCTGTTTGGAGGTTACATTCTTCACGCAGTACTCCCAATTCTTAGCCTCGGGCAACTGGCTTTCAAGTGAAACCATTTTGAGAGCTTTCTCTATCTCGCCCGTGTCTTTGTTTTTCTTGCCGGGACAAACATCGGCGCAGTTGCCGCAACCGAGGCAGTCGAGAACATCAACCTGCATACGGAATTTCTTACCCTTGAGACTGGCAGGAGCAAGCATGTCGAGCTTATCTGCGTTTAAGCCTGCGGCTTCGTTTTCGTCCATCACGAACGGACGAATTGCGGCATGAGGACAAACAAAGGCGCACTTGTTACACTGAATACAATTCTCGCTTATCCAAGTGGGCACGAAAGCTGCCACACCGCGCTTCTCGTAAGCGGCAGTACCCTGTTGCCATGTACCATCTGCGATGTCTTTGTATGCAGACACGGGCAGAAGGTCGCCATTCTGCGCATTGATGGGGCGCACCAGCTTGGTGATGAACTCCGGCTCGTCGCGCTCCGGCTCAGGGTCGGCGGGAAGGTTGCTCCATGCGGGATCGATTTGCAGAGTTTTGTATTCGTTGCCACGATCAACGGCAGCGTAATTCATATTGACCACATCCTGTCCCTTATTGCCGTAAGACTTGACGATAAACTTCTTCATCTGCTCGATAGCGAGCTCCACGGGGATAACCTCCGTGATGCGGAAGAATGCGGACTGCAGTATGGTGTTTGTACGATTGCCGAGACCGATTTCCTGCGCAATCTTGGTTGCGTTGATGTAGTAAACCGTGATGTTATGGTCGGCAAGGTACTTCTTTACATCGTTTGGCAGGTTGTTGATCAGTTCGTCGCCCTCCCAGATAGTGTTGAGCAGGAAAGTACCGCCGTCTCTGAGACCACGAAGCACATCGTACATGCGCAGATATGCCTGCACATGACAAGCCACGAAGTTCGGGGTCTTTATTTGGTATGTCGAACGAATCGGAGTGTCGCCGAAACGCAGGTGAGAGCAAGTGAAACCGCCCGATTTCTTCGAGTCGTAGGCGAAATAGGCCTGGCAATATTTGTTAGTATTGTCGCCGATGATTTTCACGCTGTTTTTGTTCGCACCAACCGTGCCGTCAGCGCCAAGGCCGAAGAACTTAGCCTCGAAAATACCCTCGCCGCCGAGAGCCATCTCCTTCTCCAAAGGCAAAGAGTTGAAAGTCAAGTCATCAACGATGCCGAGAGTGAAGTGATCTTTGGGCTCAGGGAGCTGAAGGTTGTCGAATACGGAGATAATCATGGTCGGCGTAGTGTCGCAAGAGCCTATACCATAGCGACCGCCCACGATCAGCGGAGCATTGGGCTGACCATAGAACGCTTCCTTGACATCGAGGTACAGCGGCTCGCCATTAGCGCCCGGTTCCTTGGTGCGGTCGAGCACAGCGATGCGTTTAGCCGTCTTGGGCACGGCGGCAAGCAAGTGCTTGACGCTGAACGGACGATAAAGATGCACGCTGACCATACCAACCTTCTGACCATTGGCATTAAGGTGGTCGATAGCCTCGCGAGCAGCCTCGGTGGCGGAGCCCATGAGGATAATCACACGATCAGCGTCCTCGGCGCCATAGTAAGAGAAGAGTTTGTATTCACGACCGCAAATCTTGCTGACCTCAGCCATGTACTCCTCAACTATTTCGGGCAGCGCGTTGTAATAAGAGTTGCAAGCCTCGCGATGAGCAAAGAATGTCTCAGGGTTTTCAGCCATACCCTTGGCCTCCGGGTGCTCGGGGCTGAGTGCGCGCTTGCGGAACTCGCTCAGAGCCTTCTGATCTACGAGCGGACGGAGGTCTTCCATATCCATAACCTCGATTTTCTGATACTCATGCGAGGTGCGGAAGCCGTCGAAGAAGTTGATAAACGGCACACGGCTCTTGATTGTGGCTAAATGAGCCACGGCAGAGAGATCCATCACCTCCTGCACGGAGCCTTCACATAGCATGGCGAAGCCAGTTTGGCGGCAAGCCATCACATCGCTGTGGTCGCCGAAGATACAAAGCGTATGGCTGGCCACAGTGCGGGCAGAAACATGGAAAACGCTGGGCAACAATTCTCCTGCAATCTTGTACATGTTGGGAATCATCAGCAGCAGACCCTGCGAAGCGGTGAAGGTGGTCGTCAGCGCGCCGGCTTGCAACGAACCGTGCACAGCACCGGCTGCACCGGCCTCCGACTGCATCTCCTGCACGCTCACAGTGTCGCCGAAAATGTTCTTGCGATTCTTACATGCCCACTCGTCCACGTGTTCAGCCATCGGGCTGGACGGAGTGATGGGGTAGATTGCAGCTACCTCCGAGAACATGTAGGCAATGTGTGCGGCGGCCTCATTACCGTCGCAAGTGATGAATTTCTTTTCTTTTGCCATTTTTATATTAAGTATATGTGTTAAGTGTTAGTTCGTCTGTTTCTTATCGTTAGTGATACGTGGCGTTCAGTTTTCTTAATAAAGAAATCCGAAAAGCCATATCGGGATATTTCCGTCGTGAGCCACCTCGGCGTTATAGCGTGCATAGTAGACATTAGGATCTTTGATACGCCTCTTTGCGTTCTTGTCGCAGACGCAAATCTGCTTCTCGCCGTCCACTATGAAGAGCCCCTCTTTGCGAGTAGTCTCCACCTTGTGATGTCTCCAGATGCTGTTGGTGAAAAAAGTCTCCATAACCTCCTGGTCGGACGGCGCGCCGCTCAGAATGGCGTAAAGCAGATTGGTATTGTGCGTCAGCACTCGTGCAGGCTTCTTCGGCCCATCGGTATTGCCGTCGCGATAGATCTGATGAATGAGACGTGCTTCCTCAAGGTTGTTCATGTAGTTCATTACCGTAGCTCGTGAGGTGTTGATTTCCTTAGCGAGGTTGCTTACGTTGGGAGTGTCGCTTCCTCCCAGCACCAACAGGTACAGCAACTTTTTGAGGCGGCTGACATACTTCACGTCTATTTGCTTAGTGAAAAGCACGTCCATCTCTATCATCGCATTGATTGCCTTAAGCAGGCTCTCCGTGAAGTTACGCTTCTCCATATAGAACGGATAGTAGCCGTGATGCAGATAACTCTGCAAGAAGATCCACGGCCTCACCTTCATCAAGATGCTTTTCTGCGTCTCCTCGGTGTTATCCAGTATGTCGTCTAAGGTAATGCGCGGAATGTCGAAACTCGCCTGCATATTGATGTACTCGCGGAAGGAGAAGCCGTGCAATACATAGAAGTGGGCCAACTTGCTAAGCTCATCGTTATCGGTATTCGGCTCTTCCACCGTAGTCGTGGCGAAAATGATTTGCAGCAGAGGCAGGGTGCGGTAGCATTCGCAAAGCTCCTCGCGCCAACCGTTTTGCTTGAATAGCTGATCCACGAGCAGCACCCTGCCGCCGCGCTTAACGAACTCTTGCGCAAAGTCGACCAAGCCGCGACCGTGGAAATAAAAGCTGTTCATGTTGATATAGAGGCAGCGTCCTGCGGAATAGCTGTAGTTTTTCTTCGCGTACTGTAGCAGAAAAGTCGTCTTGCCCACACCGCGAGGCCCCTTTATGCCGATAAGGCGGTACTTCCAGTCTATCTCGTTCATCAACGGGCGAGTCATAGTCAGGTCTGTATGCTCCAGCAGGTATGCATGGCGTTGAAAAAAGCTCTCCATATCGGCTATATTTTTGGATTTATGCGCAAAAATAGCAAAACTTTCTGAAATTGTCGATTACAAAGATGAGAAATACGCCAAAATGGACTAATTTTGTCTGCGTGAATGAGCATTTGTTTAATTTCTCACACGATTTGGCGTTGGCGCGCAACACCGTGCACTACACTCCGCCGCCGAATGTGCAGCTGATGGAGCGCGACCTCGCGCCATTAGTGCAGTTGCTGCCTGCGGCAGAGTTGCGCTACGATGCTATGGCACCAGTGTGGGGCTGGAATTTGTCGTTTGTCAACGCGCTTCGTCGAAAGGGTTTTCACGATTTGCCTACCGACGAGCAGCTGGCAGCTATCCGCGCCCTTTCTTCACGCCGCACCGCCGTGGAGATGCTGTCGGCTCTGCGCAGCTGTCTTCCGCAGGATCTCACGGTGGGCGAGAGCGTCATGCTCGTTTCTGAAACTGCTTTTGCAGAAGCAATAGGCACCCTTCTCCGCACTTGGCGCGCCGGGCACAGCTCCACACTTATTCTCAAAGCCCCTTACTCCGGCAGCGGCAGAGGGTTGCGTCTCGTGCGCGGGAGCCTCACCGAACAACAGGAGCATTGGGCTCTGCGCTGCATACGCGAGCAGGGCGGAGTGGTAGCAGAACCTTATTACGATAAAGTGCTTGACTTCGCCCTTGAATTTTTGGTAGACTCTGCAGGAGTGAAATATCTCGGACTTTCCGTTTTTGCCACCAATGAAAACAATGTCTACGTCGGCAACATAATAGCGCTGCAATCTGCATTGCAGAAAAAGATTATTAAATTTATTCCCACGCTTGATTTTCAAAATCTTATTGATGTAGTGGCGCCAGAAATCAACTGCCGATTTACTGGGCACTATCTCGGCCCTGTAGGTGTGGATATGATGATAGTGAAAGTCGCCGAAACGGACGTTAAAGCCGACTCAAAAAAGTCGCAACCCGCCTATAAGATTAGTCCTTGCGTCGAGGTCAACGTTCGTCGCACGATGGGCGAATTGTCGCTTCATCTCTTACCGCTGTTAGCCGATGGCACAGAAGGCTTCTTCCGTCTGCTTTTCGATAAGTCCCCTGCCACCCTTGCCGGGCGCGTTGCCGCAATGCCAAGCCCTGTCTACGATGCACGCCACCGCCTCATTAGTGGCACACACCTGCTCACGCCCATAACTCCCGACCACGCCACCACGCATTACGTTGCACTGCTCGAAACTATTTAGCGCCGCCCCGCATTTATGCCTCCTCTCCTAATTCCCAATCTTGTTCGTGCTGCTAACTAATTGTGTCGGAACTTTTTCTAATGTTGTGCAGACTGATATAATACCCCTCGATGCACGATTTTTGAGCCTCCGCGCGCGTAGAAATGTCGTGAAGAATGAAAAAATCT
>JAFLUU010000077.1 GCA_022508585.1 Prevotellaceae bacterium
TTTGCGTAATGCCGGTTTTTAGAACTCCCATAGCATAAAAGATTTGATAAGATTATATATAATTGTTAACTTAATTTTCCATAGCAAAGTTAACACTTTTTCTTGACATCTACAAGTTATTTAGCCGTTTTGTTAGCGCCTATAAGTAAAATCCTTATTCTTTTCGGCAACCAACCGCAACTAATTGCAACTAACCGCAACCAATAGAAACCGCCAGCAACGAAATGCACCCTCTTCTGTGCAATCAAACGCAATCTTCTGCAATGAGGGTGTCCAAAAAATGCGGCATATTTGGCGTTTTGGACACCTACCCTCAAAAAATAAGGAGCGATTAGTTACCTACCCTCTCCTTGTTTTTTGTTATTTCTTTTCTTCCCACTTGTGCTTTTCTTCGACCTCCTTCTTTTTCTTATTTGCTCGAGACACTAAGAATGCGCCTAACACACCAAGCATTAGACCTGCAAAGAATTTCTGTGCTACGACAGACCCGTCTACTTCGCTTGTTGCACATACTATTGCAACAATGAGATTTAACCCTGCGAAAACTAAAAATACAATACCTAAAATTTTCATATCAAAATCCTCCTTTTTTGTTAGTTATTATCTTTTTCTTGCACATCAACAAATTCTACATCTTTTTTCTTGCAGCATAATATAATGATCAGACCAATAAGTGGGCTTACAAAAAGGCATAATGCAAGGCTCCAACCATAGCCAATCGTTCTATTTCTGCCCAGTAATGCAATTAGAAGAGCTGAAATAAGCCAAACAACAATTTCCATACAATTTATAATTAAAAGTTAACATTAAGTTCGTCTATTGCGCGTTGCTTTAAGGCCAACAGCTCCTTTATATTATTTTTATTTTTCCCTACAAGTTGAGAAATCTCCAATGCTAACTCACTCTTTACTGGGTCTTTAGCAAACTTGTCAGGGTGGCACTTGCCCTTAAGCTGTTTATATAATGCTGGAGCATAAAATGCACTATTCATTATATTATCATAATCAACAACCTCTGCCATTGCCTTTCTCTTTCTCTGACGATTTTCCGTTGTGAGTGTACTTCTACGAGTTTTATAAACGGCAATAATAAGCGCAATAAATTCTACTATTGCAACAATAGTCCACACATTGAAACTCCATAAAGTGTGTGGATTATTTAATACAGTTCCTGCCATATTGTCATTTGTCGCCAATGTGTCAATTATTTGTTTTCCCATAAGCTACTTACTTTCTAATTGCATAAAATCTTTGATTTGCCATTTGCAGCCATATGCACCAACATCGCCACATACCTCCAGAGTATCAAATCCTAACACAACCAACTTCCTTATCAGTACACTATCGTCTAATATAACATTGCCAATCTGCATCAACTCATTCTTTGACAATTGCTCGCCTTTAAATGCTTGTATTCTAAAGCCCGTATTCATCCAATGAGAAAACTGATGACGATAACGGCGGTCGCCTTTTGATACAGAAGCTTTTATCAATGTAGGAACAACACTCAAGACGAATGCTTGTTTTGCAGCGTCGTTAAAACTCCTGATAAGTTTTGCTCGCTCGCTTCTATCTCGAAACCAATCTAAGATTGTGTTCCATGTGTTTGTAAACATATTAATTATAAATTAGTGGATTCTTAGCCTAATTCTTCTTTGTTTGACACCTCACACTAACTTGCAGACACAAGAAAAGCGCAGACCTGCCATATCTCTGCCAGGCCTAGCACAGCCTCTATATCCGATGGAAAAGTCTACGCAATACGCGCATACTTCACGGATATAGATAATTCGCTCTTAAAATCTCAGTTCGAGGTGCTAGTTCGGCAGAGAAAATGAGCTAATAAATTATGCCTCCTTGCGGAAACACATTGCAAAATTACAAATAAGTTTTATTCTACCAAGAAATCAGGGATAAAAATCTATAAGCACAACGATTTACCCCAGCCATAGCCGCAATCGCAGCAACAAAACAGCACCCCCAGCGGCATAACACTATTGGATCTTGAAGAGTAATTTATAGCCAACTATACCATATATATATAGAGAGAGAGAGAGCATCGACCACTGTGCAACTGTGCAAAAACACCTAAAAATGCACAGTATTTTCGATACCCTCTCTACTTCTTAGCAACTTTTACGACCTATGCTTTATTTATATCTTCAAGATATATCAACTTACAACACCATCAGCAATCGTAAACATCTCGCCCATTCCTTCTACAGGCACCACTTTGCCGTTATCTGCCATACTGCGAAACATTCGATAAATACTGCTCTCGTTGGTGTAACCAGTAGCCTTAGCCTGCGCCACAAATTGAGACCTTGTAAAGCAGCCATCATCGTTCATAAGTCTAAGTCCTGTGAGCAAGCGTTTCTTTTTGCTTACTTCCAGTTTATTAAGCAAGTTTTGCGTTTGCTTAAGGTTATTCTTGATTCTTTTAGCATCTTCAGTGTTACAATTTCGAGCGTAAACCTTGATAGCCTGCTCGAAGAGCATGTCGCCAATTTTTATTGCCACACCCAGCATTCTTTTTGACACATTGATGTTTTCTTCCACGCTGAGACTGGCGAAGTCGCCCCTGTCCACATATTCCAGCACAGTAAGCTCCGACGCAATTCTACAGATATTTACAGGCAATCTCATCATCACTGCCTCGAAATCATCGCCCAGATGAGCTGCGTATAGCAGATTGTTTACTTTTGACACAAGCCATTGGTCTACCAAAGTTTTATCCTCCTTGTCGAACTTAACATGAAGCTGGCTATCTCTACCATTTAAGGTCATAAACATTCTGTAAACCAAATCCGCCTCCTCGCTCACAAACTCTTCAACAGGTCTCTCGTCCTCCTCGTCAGCCCAGAGGTGTATAACCCTCTTCTTGGGTTTCAACTCGAAGTAGAAAAGTCTACTGACCAATCCGTTTGTGTTTCCATCGTTGCCCACCAGCTCGGGCACATCGGCAGGCACACCCGTGACCACCACGCTGACCTTTGGAGCCTTAACCTTATCCAATTCGTTCTTCGTGGCACGCGCCTTTGAGATTTGCTCGTGCTCAAACGCTGCCAACAACGACTCTCTGCTTAATCCAAAATCTGGGCGTTTCATCGCCGAGATAAGCGTCTTCATCTCACTCTCGAATATAAGGCCACGACCATCATTTCTCTCCAACATCTTATTGAATGCCGCATTAGTAGTATTTGCTGGCAAGATAAGCGTCTTCATCTTCGACCAATGTTCGCCACCATTTTCCTCCGCAGCAAGATGCTCGCTGTATATCATGTCGTCAATCTTCTGCACCAGCGCCTTACAATTCTGAATAGCCCCCTTACCGCTGGCAGCCTTGCCGTACACCACAAGCCCCATATTGAGATAATATGTTTTTTCTCTGAAAAAAGACACATTAGGCATCACCGCCGAGAGCGTAGCCATCTGGCCGAGAGCCATCATCGTCTGGGCATATGGCTCCCCATACCCATACCTCTTTATTAGCTTGTGCAAGATGCCAGGCAGTTCGTCGAGCGTCTCCTTGCTTAGCGGATAAGCCGCCTCATCCTTATCAAAGGTAGTGTCATTCACGGCAGTGTCAGGGACAGACAATGGCATGTTTAAGTCGACAGATGCAGTAGGCACCCCTAAAAAACTGTGCATTTTAGCCTCATTTTGCACAGTTGCACACTCATCTGGCCTGCTTTCCTTGCCTTGAGCCACCCCATCGTCCGTAGCCGCATCTACGGCAAAGGCAAAGAAGCAGACCCCAGTAGTGCTGGCAATGTTAATAACTTCGGCAAACTGGTTTGCCACATACTTTGACACATCTTTCTTCTCGGCAGCCACGGTGCCGCCCTTTCCAATCTCACTTTCGCAGAGCATCGCCGCACTTGAGCCTGCGGAGGCATTGTTTTGTAATAACATATAAAATAAAAATTTAAAATTGTTCATTCTTGAGCCATGCATTCCCTGCAAAAGAAAAACGCTCAAGAAAATAAATTATTGAAAATCGCACCCTTTGCGATTTTCCAAGTGCAAAGGAAAAACAAAAATTTGAATTGACCAAGAAAAAAGCAAAAAACTTAGTTAAAACTATTAAAATACTTTTTTATTCCAAATTATTTCTTATTTTACAATGCGCTTTTTCCACAACAAACACCTAAATATCAACACATTGCACCAAGCACACAAGACCGCATCAATAACACAAAACTGCCAAACAATCTGCATTTTCGCAAAAACAAGCAGCCATTACCACTTATTTAAGTGCGCAGAACCACAACTTTACTATGTGCGCGTCAAATCTAAGTACCTCGGCGTTGAATCTAAACGCGTCCGCATCAAAATTAACTGCGTGCACAAAAATTTCTCAACGCACTTAGTATCGACAAGCACGCAGATAAATTCGACAAACACGCAGATAAAATCTGCCTATAGGCAATAAGAGAATAGCGGATGCAAAAAAATAGCAAGCGGGTTGCGCTTGCTATTATAATCAGATAGTGAAATAGTCGTATGCAGCTACCCACGCGAGAGCCGCAAGGAGTTTAGCACCACGCTGACGGAGGAAAGAGCCATCAGAGCGGCAGCATACATCGGAGTAATCTGAAAATCTACGCCGAAAAGGTGCCCTACTCCGGCGGCAAGAGGAATGCAGACGAGGTTGTAAATAAAAGCCCAGAAGAGATTTTGCCAAATCATGCGAACAGTCCTGCGCGAGAGGGTCAATGCCTCCGGAATAGCGCGCAGATCGTCAGTCATCAGCGTCAGCCCTGCCACATCCATGGCGACATCGGTACCTTTGCCCATCGCCACGCTCACATCGGCCTGCGCAAGGGCTTGAGTGTCGTTGATGCCGTCGCCAATCATAGCCACGACTTTGCCTTGCTGCTGCAAATCGGCGACAAGAGCCTGCTTGTCGGAGGGTTGCACGCCGCTCTGCCAATGCTCGATGCCGGCTTCGCGAGCCCAGTAGGCGGCAGCATCCTCGCGGTCGCCGCTCATCATGTAAATGTCGATACCGTCGCGCCGCAGAGCCTCCACAGCCTCACGAGCGTGCGGCTTGAGTTGCTCGCGTTCGGCAAAGGGGAGATTATTATCCTTGGTAAAATCAATATTGGGGTTCGGCACGGTCAGAGTGCCGGTCTTGTCTATAACAATAGCATCGACTTTGCGCAACAGCTCGAGCGCAGCAGCGTCTTTGATGAATATCTGACGCCGCGCAGCCTTGCCCATGCCCACTGCCAGCGCGGTGGGAGTAGCCAAGCCCATGGCACAAGGACAAGCGATGACCATCACTGCCAAAGCAGAAATCAAAGCCTGCGAAAGAGCGGCATTGCCGCCCACAATCCACCATATCAAGAAAGTAATGACGCTCAGACCGAGCACCACAGGCACAAAGACACGCGCAACCTTGTCGACAATGAGCTGCACCGGCGCCTTGCTGCCCTGAGCCTCCTGCACACGGCGCACAATGGCGGCAAGAGCCGTATCTTTGCCTACCTGCTGGGCACGAAGCCGCAACTTGCCCTGACTGACAATGGTGCCGGCCATCACTTTGTCGCCTTCACTCTTGCCTACAGGCATCGGCTCGCCGCTGAGCATACTCTCGTCGACATAAGCCACGCCGGTGGTCATGAAACTCTCCGCCTCGGCAACCCGACCGTCCACAGGAATGCGACTACCGGCCTTGACCTCAATCAGATCGCCCACCTTGATTGTGGCAATAGGCACCTCGCCCACCCCACCATCGGCAGCAACAATCCATGCAGTCTTGGGCTGCAATCCCATGAGGCGGCGAATGCTCGCTACCGCGCCGTTTTTGGCTTTCTCCTCCAACCAGCGACCGGTAAGCATGAAGGCAATAATCATTATCGTCGTGTCAAAATACATACTATCGCCGACAAAGCTGGCAAGGAACGCCACAAGCGTGGATAGAGCCACAAGCATATCCATACCCGCGCCACCGTGGCACAGCTGCCGCCACGCGTTGGTGTAAAACCTGCCGCCACAAACCGCCATACACACTGCGGAGAGCACAGCCGAGAGCCAGAAGTTATGAAAGTGCATACACAGCACCATAACCGCGGCGGCAATCACCCAAGCGAGTACCATTCTGTAAGCGAGGCGCTTGAGAGCGGTGCGTTCCTCCTCGGCGGCATCGCGATTATCCTCCACCACGAGGTCGTAGCCCGCCTCGCTCACTATACGCTTCATGTCGGTGAGCGAAATGGTCTGCTCGTCGTAGTCCACCATCACCGAGCGTCCGGCAAGCGACACTACAGCAGAGCGCACCCCCTCCATTCGGCTAAGAGTGCGCTCCACATTGGCTGCGCAGTTGGCGCAAGCCATTCCCAAAACGGGTATCGTCTGTTTCATAAGCTACAGACTTTTTAACTAAACATTACGATTTCTTCAGATTAGCCGCGTACTTTTATTCAGTGGCCGGCTCCATGTTGGTATAGACGGTCTGCACATCGTCGAAGTCCTCGAGCTTCTCCACCATCTTGTCGATAGTTTCGCGTTGCTCGGCGCTGACAGCCTTAAGGTCGTTGGGCACATAGGTAAACTCGCCGCCCACATCTTCAAAGCCGTTCTCCTCCAAGTATTTCTGGATTTCACCATAGCTCTTGGGGTCGCCGTAGATAGTAACGGTGCCCTCCTCGGCGTCTTCGTCGTACTCGTCCTCCACACCGAGGTCGATAACCTCCAGAATGAACTCGTCCATATCCATATCCGCCTTTTTCTTGAAGGTAAAGACGCACTTATGGTCGAAAAGGAACGCGAGGCTACCCATAGTGCCGAGGTTGCCGCTGAATTTATTGAACACAGAGCGCACATCTGCCACCGTGCGGGTGGGATTGTCGGTCAGCGTGTCCACAAACACAGCGATGCCGTGCGGGCCATAGCCCTCATAGGTCATAGCCTTGTATTCGCTCTGGTCTTTGCCCATCGCGTTTTTGATAGCGCGCTCGATGTTGTCCTTAGGCATATTCTCGCGCTTGCAGACGGCGATGACGCTACGCAGAGCAGGGTTATTCTCGGGTTCGGGGCCGCCCTGCTTGACAGCGATGGCGATTTGCTTGCCCAGACGAGTGAAGGTCTTGGCCATATGCCCCCAGCGTTTCATCTTGGCAGCCTTGCGGTATTCAAATGCTCTTCCCATATTTTTAGTTTATTTTGTTGTTATTATTATTTATGTGCTTTTAGCGCAATTCAGCGTTGAGTTTCTGTTTGAAATTGTTGATCAGCGCCTGCATCGTGCGGTCTATCTGCTTGTCGGAGAGGGTCTTGTCGGCATCTTGCAGGGTGAAGTTCACCGCATAGCTCTTCTTGCCGGCAGGCAGGTTCTTGCCCTCGTAGACATCAAAGAGCTCCACTTTCTTCAAGAGGTTGCGCTCCGTCTGATAAGCCACATTCTCAATCTGCAGGAAGCTCACCTCCTTGTCGATAAGCAGGGCGAGGTCGCGACTGACGGTAGGATACCTACTGATCTCCTCAAAGCTAATCTTATTCTTGCGGCTCTTTTTCATCAGAGCGTCCCAGTCGAGGTCAGCGTAGTACACCTGCGCCTTAAGCTCCACCTTCTTGAGCACTTTGGGGCTCAGCACGCCCATAGTAGCATAGACCTTGCCGTTTTTGTCCTCTACCTGCAGACCGGCGGCGTAAATATCTTGCGTACACTCCTTAAAGTAGAGCTGTGCGAGGCTCACTCCGAGACGAGTGAAGATGTTTTCCACATACGCCTTGAGGTTAAAGAACGAATACTCCTCATTGGCGTGCGCCCACGAGCCCTCCACGCGCTTACCTGTGATCCAGAGGCCGAGATGATAGCCCTCGCTGTACGCTTTGAGCACATCGGCGCTCTTTGCATCGGCGCTTTGAGGCAACACAGGCTTCTTGCCCACCTGATAAGCCTTGCCGAACTCATACATCAGCAGGTTGGGGCTCTTATGGTTGATGTTGAAGCGCAGCGACTCCAGACCGCCGAACAGCAGGGTCTGGCGCATCACGCTCAAGTCCTCGCTAAGCGGATTGAGCAGCTGCACGCAGTTAGCGGCAGCGAATGTGTCGAGCCCATCGTAATAGCCGGCTTTGGAAAGCGAGTTGTTCAGTATCTCATTGAAGCCCTGCGCCGTCAGTTGCTCGCTGATTAGCTGCTGCATCTTGTTGCTGCGGTCAATGTCGCCCTTCACCGTGAGCGAGGAGCGCACCGTAGAGGGGATTTCCACATTATTATATCCATAGATGCGCAATATGTCCTCCACCACATCGCAGGGGCGTTGCACATCCACGCGATAAGCCGGCACCGTAAGGCTCAAAGCCTCCTCCGTCTCGGCATCGATGCTTATCTCGAGGCTGCGAAGAATGCTCTTAACCGTGTCCTTCGATATTTGCTTGCCTATAAGGTCGTAAGCATACTGGTATTTCAGCTCCACCTTGAAGTCCTCGATAGGCTGCGGATAGACATCCTTAATCTCCATCGACACCTTGCCGCCCGCCAGCTCGCAGGCAAGGATAGCCGCCTGCTTGAGGGCGTAGATAGTGCCGTTGGGGTCGATGCCACGCTCGAAGCGGAAGCTTGCATCGGTGCTCAATCCGTGGCGACGCGCCGACTTGCGGATAGTAGTGGGGTTGAAGTAGGCCGACTCGAACAGCACATTGGTCGTAGTCTCGTAGGTGCCGCTACCCTTGCCGCCGAACACGCCGGCAATACACATCGGCTCGTCCACATTGCAGATAGCCAGGTCTTCAGAGGAGAGCTTGTGCTCCACACCGTCCAATGTAACGAACGGAGTGCCCTCGGGCTCGGTGCGCACCACCACGGTGCCGCCCTTTATCATGTCGGCGTCGAAGCAATGCAGCGGCTGGCCGTAGGCATGGAGGATATAGTTGGTAATATCCACTATATTGTTGATAGGACGCAGGCCGATGATGTTCAGTTTCTGCTTGAGCCAGTCGGGACTCTCCTTCACATGGCAGCCCGTAACGCTCACAGCCGCATAACGCGGGCAGCGAGCCTCGTCCTCGATTTTCACATCTATTTCGAGGTCGTGATTGTCCACGCGGAACGCCTCCACGCTGGGGCGATGCAGCGCAGTCTCGTAGCCATTCTGCACGAGCCAAGCATACAGGTCGCGCGCCACGCCGTAATGCGAGCACGCATCGGCACGATTGGGCGTGATGTCCACCTCGATGATGTAGTCGCTCTCCAAATGGTAGTACTCGGCGGCAGGCAAGCCCACCTCCGTGTCTTCGGGCAGCACTATGATGCCGTCATGGCTGGTGCCGACGCCAATTTCGTCCTCGGCGCAAATCATACCGAGGCTCTCCACGCCGCGCAGCTTGCTGCGCTTGATTGTGAACTGCTCGTCGCCGTCGTAAAGCACCGTGCCGATAGTGGCAACTATCACCTTCTGTCCGGCAGCCACATTGGGCGCGCCGCAAACAATCTGCGAGGGTTCAGCCTCGCCTATATTGACGCTGCACACATGCAGGTGGTCGGAGTTAGGGTGCATCTCGCAGGTCAGCACCTCGCCAACCACCAAGCCTTTGAGGCCGCCCTTGATGGACTGCACCTCCTCAACCGAGCCAACCTCCAGACCGATGGAGGTCAGCGCCTGAGCCACTGCCTCGGGAGCGAGGTCAAAGTCCACATACTCCTTCAGCCATTTATATGAAATGTTCATTTTTTATAGAAATTGCATTTTGCGAATGCAAAATTAGCACTTTTTTTTATTATACTGCACCAAAAACTACTGCAATAAAGTCAAAACAGTATCAAAACGCCCCCATCGCCTCTTTCACCTCAATATCGCTTTTCCTCAGCTGGCAGAAGCGCTTGTCGATATTAAAACAGCCGTTACGGCTGCTTGCGAGAATGCGCTGAAATTCGCGTGTACGGTGTCTTGTAAGCACACGCGGATTTTCGTGAAAGTTTTTTGCGCCTTCGCGCACCCTAACTCGCTGATTGATATAACGCTTTTCGACTACTTTTTTGCAGCGAAACTACACATTCTACGCTCAAAACCTACTTTATTCCTCTTTTTTGTTTATTTCATCCGCCATTTTGCAGAACTCTTCCGCCTTCTCTTTGTTCCCTAATCCCTCGTAGCAATCTGCAATATTGTTGTAACTCCTTGCAATGTTCGGGTGATTCTACGGCAGAGTCTTCTGTCTTATCTCTAACGCTTTTTTATGATACTTCAGCGCCTCATTATGTTGTCCTTGGTTGTTATAAACATATCCAATATTATTATAACTCGTTGCAATGTCCGGGTGATTTTCCGGCAGAGTATTC
>JAFLUU010000078.1 GCA_022508585.1 Prevotellaceae bacterium
TAGAGCGTCAGATTGTGGTTCTGAATGTCGTGGGTTCGAATCCCACTAGTCACCCAAGCATCATCAAAGCCTTGTGAACACTCGTTCGCAAGGCTTTATTCATTCTCGGACTTTTAGCGATAGCCTATCGCCTTATTATTATCTCTATTCCCGCCACATTTTTGGAGCTTGTGGTGATGCGCGAACGCAGTTCGTCGCCTATGTTAAGCGTCGCGAAATCGGCGTTTTCCTCGCGGTGAATCGGGATAATAGCCTCACGCGGCCGGATAGTGCGGCACACGGCAGCCAGAGTGTCCCTGTCGGCGTGTCCGGAGGTGTGCAGATACTCGAAATTGGGGAACAACTCGACAAAACGCTTGGTTCTCGGATTGAAATTAGCGTCTTCAGGCAAGATATAGCCGCGAAACATCGAGTAAATCAGCACCGTTTCTTCGGGATTGAGCAACGGCAGCAACTCTCTGACCCAGCGTTTGTGTTTTTTGCCCGTGCGCACCAGCATCGTAAAGCCGGCATCGCCCATCCAGTTGAGCAACTTATCGTTGAATTTCCTTATGCCTACAACTTTATAATCCATCAAAAACAAATCACTTTTCCGACCAGCCGTGTTAGAAAACACTTCAAGCAATTTCTTTTGATATTCATCGCATATTAAAGGCCTGTTGCCCATTTGCATATTGGCGGCATGAAACGACGCCAAGCGTTCCATGTCGGTAGAGGAGCAAAACACAAAGACATTTTTATAGCGCCGCATTTGCTCAATAGCCCCGAGTTTCACTTCATTCTCGCGCGGTGCGGGGTTATTCTCGCCATTGAGCATCGTACCCTCGCAAATCAGCACATCAATTCCCTTCGTGGCAACATAATACTCCAGCATCTCAATCAACTTCTTGCCCAAATAGCCATGAGCGCGGAAGTCGCCGGTGTGAAGCACGCACTTGCCGTCAGCCTCGACCAAAAACATATAGGCGTCAGCCGCCGAGTGGCTCACAAAGTACGGCGTAACCCAAATATCCTCACCCACGCGGAAGCGTCTATTCGCCTCAAAGGTACGAAAGCCATCCATTCGTTTCAGATTAGCCCTCTGGAGCGGCTGTTGCGCGCCGTCTTGCAGCAGGCTCGCCAACTTCACGCACATAACCTGCTTGGCGAGCGAGCCGATATACTGCGGCACATCGTCGGGCACATATTGAAACAAATCAATGTGGTCGCTGTGGTAATGAGTGTAGACAATAGCGTCGCACCCCTTGCACAATTCGTGTACCGCCGCCTCGCTGGCCATGCAATCCTCGGCAGGCGCGTCGCCTTGCGGCAGGTTATGTCCGAGGTCTATCAGCAGCTTGGATTTTTCGGTGCTGATTTCCGTTATACAACCGCCAATCTGGTTGCTACCTCTGTGAACAATTATCCGCATAGTTTTCTTCGTCTAATTTTTCGTAATCAAAGACATCGCTTTTCTGCATCATCTTTCGGTTAATACGCTTGATGCGTTCCGTTCTGCCTTTCGTGGTCTTTTCATAGTCGCAGGCAATGACCAAAAAGGGCTTGGTATTTATCTGTAGCTTCTCCACATCTACTTCAGGCACGGGCAAGTCTAACTTAACCTTAACATTGTATAAGGTTTTGTAGTATTCGCGCAACTGTACGCTGTAGCGCTCTGCAAAATTGCGGTACTTCTGCATCTGTTCGTAGATTTCAGGGGCAGAATTATCGTCCTTTTTCAGCAAACGACCGTCGTTAATCATTTTAAGCTCAACGAAACGGACGACATTATTACGCACCTCTACCAAATCAATCCGCATAAACACATTACTGACCTTGGTTTTGGTTGTAGAGCTTAAGTCTTCTTTTATAGTGCGCCCATACAGATGTTGAAACTCGGAATCAAGATACAAAGTGCGGTTCTGCAGAATCATACGCGCCTGTTCCTGTTTCTCTTTGCTGCTGTAATGTTCGTCTATATTCGCCAGCAATTCGTCAAGACGGTGCTCCAGCCACTCTTCGCAGTTCCGGTAAGGCGATTTGTGCACACCGCTATCATCACAGCCCAGATATTTGTAATGAGCAGTCGCCACAATCTTATCAGTATCGTCGTCGTACTCCACTTTCGCTATCGACCCACCTTTATAATATATGTTGATGTAGTTATCCTTACGGATTTCGATATAAAGGTCGGGGTGCGCTTTCACAATCTTCCACCACGCCGGCGGATTGTCGCGTAGCTGGTTAAATAATTCGTGGTCAAGCGCCAATTTGCTCTTAAACTTAATGCTTTTCTCTTTCATAGTAGAAATATTCATTGTCCCTATTTATGATTTTCGACATCAAAATTATACATATCTGCTCACTCCGCAAAATTTTGCACTCATTTTTTGTTTTTTTATACTGCATCAGCAGACGATGGTCGTTACGACCGCGCGGAATGTCGTGAAAGGCTTAAAGAATGTCGGCATTGCCAGCCGAAATCGCGTTGTTCTCAGAACACCTTGACCAAGAAGTTTGAGTTTCTTGGTCAAGAACCGAATGCGTCTTGGTTAAGGTGTTTGCGCATCTTGACCAAGGTGTTCTCAGGACACTGTTGTTTCGACAAGCGATGACGGCATTTCGATAAGCGATGACGGGGTTTTGTGCAGCAAGAACGAGTATCTGTGAAAAATTTTGCCGCGCTGCCCAAGGGCGCGACGGCAGGTGGTGGACGGCGATTGCGGATAAAGAAAATCTGGTCGCTTTTCGCTGCGACAAAGTCTAAAGTTCGTTAATTTAGGGCGAGCAAAGAGTATCTTTCGATTTTATTCCTTATCTTTGCATATCTTAATTAAATTTGGCGTAGTATGCAATCGGACAGTGTTATTATCATTCCTACCTACAACGAAAAGGAAAACATTCGCAATATCATCACTGCAATCTTCGGCTTAGGCGGTCCTTACGATGTCTTGGTTATCGACGACGGCTCGCCCGACGGTACAGCCTCTATAGTGAAGGCTATGCAGGGGGAGAGCAACTTCAGCGGACGCGTCCACCTGATGGAGCGCAGCGGCAAGCTCGGTCTGGGCACTGCCTACATCGCAGGATTCAAGTGGGCGCTGGAAAGGGAACAGTACAAATATATCTTTGAGATGGACGCCGACTTCAGCCACTCGCCCGACGATGTGCCGCGCCTCCGGGCGGCGTGCCACGATGAGGGCTACGACCTTGCTATCGGCAGCCGCTATATCAGCGGTGTCAATGTGGTCAACTGGCCTATGGGGCGCGTGCTGATGAGCTACTACGCCAGCAAATATGTGCGCTTTGTAACGGGTCTGCCAATTCACGACACCACCGCAGGCTTCAAGTGCTACCGTCGCGAGGTATTGGAGGCGATAGACCTCGACGCTATCCGCTTTAAGGGCTACGCCTTCCAGATAGAGATGAAGTTTACGGCTTATAAGCTCGGCTTCAAGATTAAAGAAGTTTCGGTCGTCTTCGTTAACCGCCAGCTCGGCACGAGCAAGATGAGCGGCGGCATCTTCGGCGAAGCTATGTTCGGCGTTATGCGCCTTAAATGGGACAGTATCTGCGGCAAGTTCGGTCGTAACGACCGTTTTATATCGACAAGCGGGTCTGCAGAGGCGACGAAGCCGCAAGAAACACCGCCCTCAGCGGTGCGATAAACGGGTCTGTCAATGGTTATTAGAGGCAATATAATTAACGAAGGGCGCATCTTCAACGGCAGCATAAGGATTGAAGGCGACACAATAGTGGAAATTGAGGATAGGGGCGCTCCCCTGCCCTCTGCCGACTATATTCTGCCGGGCGTGATAGACGAACATGTCCACTTCCGCGAGCCCGGGCTGACCGAGAAGGGCGATATAGAAAGCGAGAGCCGCGCGGCTGCTGCCGGCGGCGTTACTTCGTTCTTCGACATGCCCAACACCAAGCCGCAGACCACCACCCGAGAGGCTCTGCACGACAAACTCCAGCTCGCCGCACGCAAAAGTCTCGTCAATTACGCTTTTTTCATCGGCGCGACCAACGATAACTCCGCCGAGTTGGAGGGTATAGACGCTACACTCGTGCCCGGCATCAAGCTCTTCATGGGTGCGTCCACCGGCAATATGCTTGTGGACGGCGAACAGGCTCTAACCAACATTTTTAAGGTCGGCAAGCGAGTTGGGCTACCTATTGTGGCTCACTGCGAGGACTCTGCGCTCATTGCCCGCAATGAAAGTATAGCGCGCAACGAATTTGGCAGCGAGGCGGAGGTGAGACTGCACTCCGTTATACGCAATGAGGAGGTCTGTCTCAGCTCTACGCGCAAGGCCATCGCCATTGCCGAGGCCAGCGGGGCGCGGCTGATGATTGCCCATGTGTCTACAGATGCCGAACTGCGCGAGATAAGCGCTGCCCGCAATGTTAGCGCCGAGGGGTGCGTGGCTTATCTCTTTTTCTGCGACCAAGACTACGAGCGGCTCGGCGCACGCATCAAGTGCAACCCTGCTATCAAGAGCGCAGCCGACCGTCAAGCCTTGCGGCAGGCGCTGACAGACGGGCGCCTCCACACCATAGCCACCGACCACGCGCCTCATCTCATGGAGCAGAAGCAGGGGGGCGTGTTTAAGGCCGTTTCGGGAATGCCGTCGGTGCAATTCTCGCTGCCGCTGATGCTTTCGCTCGTCGACGAGGGCGTACTCAACCTTACGCAGGTTGTTCAGCTCATGTGCCACAACCCTGCCTCCTATTTTGGTGTGCAACAGCGCGGCTTTATCCGCGAGGGCTACAAAGCTGACCTCACTATTGTCCGCCACACAGACTGCCCTAACACTATAAACAATCAGGAGGTACTGAGCAAGTGCGGTTGGACTCCCTTTGTCGGCATTCAGACACACTGGCAGGTACAATCGACCATTTGCAACGGCACTACAGTCTATCGCCACAACGAAGGCATCGTGGCTCCCGACAATCATCGCGGCCAACAGATTGTGTTCAACCATGATAACTGACTGCAGATACAGCATCGCCGACTTAGAGCCCTACATCGACTGGCTCTACTTCTTTCACGCGTGGGAAATGCCGCGCAAGGGCAGCGACAGCGATGCCCTCAAGCAGGAAGCGCTCGACCTCCTGCACACTATGGAGAGCGAGGGCGACATTAGCGTCAGGGCGAGGGTCGGTCTGTTCGATGCCAACGCCGAGGGCGACGACATCGTCCTAAGGGCGCACCATTCCGACAAGCGAATGGGCGGTGCCGAGGAGGTTAGGCTGCCGTGTCTGCGCCAACAGCACATCGCCGAGCAGAATAGCTACAACCTCTGCCTTGCAGACTTTATCAAACCGGCGGATATGAATGAGCCCGACCGCATCGGTGTCTTTGCCACCACGGCGGACTTCGCTGCCGACGGGCATAGCACCTCTGATGTCTACCATAAGATGCTGGCGCAGACCCTCTGCGACCGCTTGGCCGAGGCTGCCGCCTGCCGCCTGCATGAAGAAGTGCGGAAAGTAATTTGGGCTTACGCCCCCGACGAGCATCTGTCTCCCGACGAGCTCCTGCGCGAAAAGAATCAAGGCATTCGCCCCGCTGTGGGCTACCCTTCGCTGCCCGACCAGAGCATTAATTTCCTCATCGAGGAGCTTATAGACATGAGCGAGATTGGTATATCGCTGACCGAGAACGGAGCGATGAGCCCCCACGCCTCTGTGAGCGGACTGATGCTCGCCCACCCCAAAGCGCAGTACTTTGCCGTCGGCAAAATAGACCGTCGGCAATTGGAGGACTACGCCGCGCGCCGAGGGCTGCCCATTAAGCGCATGGAGCAGTTCCTTGCCGCCTCGATAGCGTAGAATAGTAACCATTGAAAACGCATAACATAAGATGCTCTTCTTCTTGCGAATGGCCATAGTGCTGCTAATCCTCATAGGGCTGCCCACTCTGGGTATCTACTGGCGTTTTCTGCGCCGCAAGCCGCAGCTTAGGGTCTGGCGCCGAGTGCTTCTGAGCATTGTGGCGCTACTTTGCATCGGCACGATATGGTATGTATCCAGCGGCTTCCACACCGGTAAGCCGGAGTGGCTCTGTCGCTTGTTCATACACTCACTTCTGGGCGTGAGTTTCGCAGAGATAGCCATCTGTGTGGGCAGTCTGCTCGCCCTGCTGTTCAAAAAGATTCCATTCCTGAGCCGTACCCTGATTTGCCTCGGCTTTACCATGGGTGCGCTCAGCTTAATAACGACTGTTATGGCATATTTGATTGGAAACAAGCGCATTGAGGTCAAGGAGTACACCTTTGCAAGCAAGGACTTGCCCGAAGCATTCGACGGCTTCCGCATCGTCCACATCTCTGACCTGCATCTCGGCACCTACACCGCTAAACGGTGCTTTATGTCCAAGTCCGAAGGCGAGACAAACAGTCATTCCGACCGTGTGAATGAGCTTATCGACAAGACACTCGAGCAAAAAGGCGATGTCATTGTGTTTACCGGCGACCTTGTCAATCTTGAAGCCAAGGAGGCCGAGCCTTTCAAAGAGCACCTCAAGCGTCTGACTGCGCCCTACGGCACTTACTCCATTCTCGGCAACCATGACTATGCTGTCTACCGCCATTTCGACGACAAGCGCGCGCAAATAGCCGACATCGAGCATCTTGCTGCCATTGAGAAGGAGTGCGGCTGGCATCTGCTGCGCAATGAAAATGCCATAATAAAGAAAGATAACGAACAGATTGCCATTATCGGCGTGGAGAACGACGGTAAGCCCCCTTTTCCGCAGCTTGCCAACCTAAAGAAGGCGCAAAAAGGCCTGCCCACCGACACTGCGGACGGCAAGCCCTTGTTTAAGATACTTCTTACCCACGACCCGAGCCACTGGCGGCGCAATGTGCTGGGCGAGACCGACATTCAGCTCACTCTTGCCGGCCATACTCACGGTATGCAGTTCAAACTTGGCGATTGGAGCCCTGCTTCGTGGCTCTACAAGGAGTGGGGAGGCCAATACTACGAAGGTGAGCGCAGCATCGTAGTGAGTCTTGGGCTTGGGCTCGGAGCCGTACCCTTCCGCTTCGGTGCTTGGAGCGAGATATGTGTCATTACTCTCAAGAAAATCTAAAATAATCACAATAATGAAAATCTTTTACTACATCTATCAGTTGATAATCTTTTTGCCGCTGTTCATTTTACTCACCATTCTCACGGCACTGACCACTATCGTGGGCTGTACAATAGGCAGCTCGCGCTTTTGGGGCTATTACCCGGGTAAAGTGTGGAGTTGGCTGACCTGCTATTTGCTCCTGCTGCCCATTAAGGTGGAGGGACGCGACAATCTCGACCCCTCGGCCTCCTATGTTTTCGTGGCGAACCACCAAGGAGCTATGGACATCTTCCTCATCTACGGCTTCCTGCGCCGAAACTTCAAGTGGATGATGAAAAAGTCCTTGAAAAAGATTCCTCTCGTGGGCTTCGCCTGCCAAAAAGCGGGTTTTATCTTCGTAGACCGCAGCTCGCGGCAGGGATTGTGGGAGACAATCGACCATGCGCGCCGCACGCTGCACACAGGAATGTCGCTAATGGTCTTTCCCGAGGGCTCACGCACTTTTGACGGCAAGATGCAGCCCTTTAATCGCGGCGCTTTCTTGCTGGCAGACGAGCTCCAGCTTCCTGTAGTCCCTATCACGATAACAGGCTCCTTCAAAGTGCTGCCGCGCACCAAAGGCTTCGGCTTTGCAGAGCATAGCACGATGCGACTCATCATTCACAAGCCGATTATGCCGCAGGGGAAGGGGGCAAATAATATCCGAGCCATTTCCCAGCTCTCTTACGAGGCGATAGAAGCCGACCTAAAGTAAGCCTATACGCAGTATGCTGTTCAATTCGCTGGCCTTTCTCTTTTTCTTGCCCATAGTCTTTGCGCTATATTGGAGCGTTCGTTCCTTAAGGTGGCAGAACGGCATTACGATGCTGGCCAGCTTTTTCTTCTACGGCTGGTGGGACTGGCGATTTTTGATATTGATGGTCGGAACTTGCATCGCCAACTATTACATAGGCCATGCAATCAACAAACGAGAATCGCGCCACTCACGCAAAGCGTGGCTGCTCAGCGCAATACTACTGAACATCGGACTTTTAGCCTTGTTCAAGTATTTTAATTTCTTTGTCGATAATCTTACGGCGCTCTTCAGCCTCTTTCACTTCAGCGCCGATTTTCCGACACTGCGCCTGATACTCCCCATCGGCATCAGTTTCTACACCTTCCAGCTGACAGCCTATGTCGTGGACATCTACCGCCGCCAACTCTTGCCGGCGCGCTCATTATGGCACTTCTTGAGTTTCATTTGCTTCTTCCCACAGCTCGTGGCAGGGCCGATAGAGCGCGGAGCAAACTTGCTACCGCAGTTTGCAGTTAAGCGCACATTCGATTACGCCACCGCAGTAAGCGGAATGCGACTCATACTATGGGGATTGATGAAGAAGATGCTCATTGCCGACAACTGTGCGCCGGTAGCCGACTTCGCGTTCGACAATTACTCGACCCTCTCATCGCTCGACCTGCTGACAGGGTTGCTCGCCTTCACCGTGCAGGTTTATTGCGACTTCTCGGGATATTCAGATATGGCCATCGGCACGGCACGGCTCTTCGGCATACGCCTTTCCCAGAATTTCAACTTCCCATTCTTCGCCACTACGATACGCGAGTTCTGGCGCCGCTGGCACATGACGCTGATGAGCTGGCTGCGAGACTATGTATACTTCCCTTTGGGCGGCAGCCGTTGCAGCACAGTGAGGCATTATTTCAATGTCTTCGTGCTCTATATGCTTAGCGGCTTATGGCATGGTCCTAACTGGAGCTTCGTGGCATGGGGAACATGGAACGGTTTCTTTAACATCACTACCAAACATCTGAAGATGCCCAAGGCGTTGAGTTGGTTCGTAACGATAGCCGTATTCGTATTAAGTCAGATATTTTTCCGCAACCCGACGGTGCAAGACGGCTTAAGATTTTTCACACGAATGTTCTCGCTGCAAGGAGGGTGGCACACCATAGTATCGCGAATGCCACTACTATATATATTCGTACTCTTCTCGCTCGAATGGTTCTACCGGAAGCGCCCTAACTGCATAACAGAGCTACCCGTATGGGCAAGGTACGCCATATATATAATAGCCTTCTTAGCTTGTATCTACTACGGCGGCGACCAAATCCAGTTTATCTACTTCCAATTCTGACGGCATGAAAAAGTTTGTGCGCAAGACACTGACCCTATCGCTCATCATTCTGCTGCTCATAGCCGCAGGCGAGATATATGTACGCAGCCTGCCCAACCCTGCGCGCTACAAACACCAGTGGTTGCTCGCGCACTCGGCAGAAGTAGAGACACTCATATTAGGCAGCAGCCACACCTTTTATGGCATCAACAGCGCGCAGCTCGGCAGCCACACCTTCAATCTGGCACAGCCCACCCAGCCCTACCGATACGACTGGTACGAGCTCACACACTACCCCCTACCGCGCCTCAAGACGCTGGTGCTGCCCTTTAGCTACCAATCGCTGTTTGAAGACATCGACCGAGAGCCTCACTTGCGCTACTGGGCAGTGCGATACCGCCTATATATGGACTGCGACCTCCACTCTCCCCTCTCCGAGTATGGCTTCGAGTGTCTGCACCCCGCGCCATTCAAGGAAAAGCTCAGTAGCCTGTGGCGAAAGTCGCAACTGTCGTGGGACAGCCTCGGCAACGGCACCTCTTACGGCACCACATCGCTCCTACTGCAAGGCAAGGATAACGCCAAAGGCATCGCGAACACTTGCAGCAATAGTCGCGCAAAGCGCGGTGTGCCAGAAAGCGAGGGTGAGAGCGTTAGCGACAATGGCTTACAGCGTGCCCGAGAGAACACATACTGGCAAGATAGCTCTATGTCGATAAGCGAATCTGCATTGCCGCTCAATATAAGATTCTTGGACAGCATCGCCACATGGTGCGAGCGCCGCGCGGTGTGCCTGCTGCTCGTTACCACTCCCACCACGCAGTCCTTCCGCTTGAACTGCAACCAACTACAGACCCACATCAATGACAGCGTGTTGCAGGCTGTGCTGCAACGCCACCCCACCATTGAATACCGCAATTATTGGGCAGACACGGCATTCACAGCCGCCGACTTCTACGACGCCGACCACCTCAACCGCCTCGGTGCCCACAAACTGACACAGAAAATAATCAAAGATTTTTCGTTAAACAACAAACAATAATCCATAAACAAC
>JAFLUU010000079.1 GCA_022508585.1 Prevotellaceae bacterium
AAGATTTTTTCATTGTTCACGACATTTCTACGCGCGCGGAGGCTCAAAAATCGTGTGCTGAGGCCCAAAAATCTAATGCGCACGACATTCCGCACGGTGTGATGAGGGATAGGCATAGGCTTGAGGGTGTTGGGTGTGGTAATGGCACCATAGTGCACAAAAAAGGGGAGGCGCATCATCTGCGCCTCCCGAATGGTTATTGCCTTGCCTGTTGTCGGGACAGGCCGGTGGATCTTAGTACTTAACTTTCTTGCCGTCGATAATGTAGATATGACCCTTCTGCGGAGCAGCCACCTTCTGACCGGAAATAGTGTAAGCACCACTCTTGATAGCGTTTACAATATCTTCAACAGTTACTGCACCTTTGACGCCGGTAGGCTCATTAGTCCAGGGGATACCTGCAATCTGGAGAGTAAGAGCCGTCTCTACGCCTTCTACCTCGCCCTCATAGAAACGAGTGTCGATGTAGCCGGTGTGAGCGTTGATAGTAACGGTCTCGCTGCGGTTGGTTATCTCCTTGCCTGTGAACCATGCTGACTTGTCGGGAATGATTTCGCTGGTGAGAAGACCTACAAGACCGTTGGCGGGGGTACTCTTTGAGGTAACCTGGGTCGGGAGAGCTGCAGTGAGGGTGGTGTCCTTACTTGCCTCGTTGGTAGGATCACCGGTTACGAGGATACAGGGCTCGCCGGCTGCAAACTCATCTTTCTCGTAGAGCTCGATAGTGGTAACATCTGTGTCTTTGTCGAGAGTCATAGACTTGATTGCATAGGTGTAGGTGTGCAAGTCTACGTTATAGTCTGCAAGGTAAGAGTACTCGTAAGGCAGGGTAAAGACGTCGATGTTGTTGGTCTTAGCCGGAATTACGATACTCTCGATCTCGTTCGGATCAACTTCTGTGAAGGCCCATGCGGAAGCTGTGCCGCCGCCTGCACTCCAACCTACGATAGCGTTGTCTGCATTAGCTGCGTGGAGTGAGTAACCAGGATTTTCGCCCTTAGTAGCAATCAGACCGAGCTCACCGCCATTGAGATTGAAGCGATAGAGCACAGGAGTCTTGGAGGTCATCACAGGCTGAGAGTAGGTAGGATAGTCTCCAATGTAGAGACCAGAGCCGAGATTCTGAATGTAGTAGGTGAGAGAGTAGTCTTCGTCCTCAACAGGGATAAAGTGCCACATAGCGAAGGGGTTGTATGTGAACTTCTCATTCTCGTTGAGAGCCCAAACGACACCCTTGTTTGCGCCGTAGTCAGCTACATACATATAGCCATCATGAGTGTAATTAGCCTCATTGTTATTGCGCGTGGTGTCGAGGCTGGTCATGTAATACCAGTGCTCGCTGTCGGGCAGATTGATGCTGTGGAGGAAGTCCTGTACGCTTGCCCTAAGTTCGTTGTAAGCTGCGTCAAGAGCGGCCTTACTAATCTTGTTGCCTGTGGGCTTAGCTTCGATAGCCTTAGCGATAGCGGTCTCAAAAGCGTCGATTGCATCTTGAGAGTTGATGTTACCAATAGCGTCGCCTACAACAACACCGTTGAGGTAGCGAGTTGCAGAGTTGATGAGGTTAACCAGCAAGGTGGTGTCAGCATAGAGAGCGTCAACACCTTCGATAGCTGCGGTAAGAGCGTCGATGTCTTCCTGGGTTGCGGTGTTTGCAGCAACCTTGGCCTGTGCAGCGTTCAGCAGCTCTAAGAGAGCATCGGCTGCGTCTTTCATGCCTTCAGCATAGTAGTACTGAGAAGCATCCTCATCAAGTACTGTAGGATAAATCTGGAACTCAGCGAGGTTAAAGTAGGGATAACCATTGAGCGCGCGGCTGGGATAGTTAGACTTCTCGATAACCTCGAAACGGATATAGCTTGCAGGTTCGTCGAGCTCGATACCCGGTGAGTAATACTCGTTGATAGCGTCAGAAGTGGGCATACCATCAAGAACCTTCACGAGCTTCCACTGTGCTTTGCCTTCCCACTGACCAGTGGTGTCGGCTGCTGCGTAAACGTTAACCTTGGTAGGACGATCGTAGTTGCCGTACGTTCCAGAACGACGCATGTAGTAAATCTGGAAGAAGGTCTGGGGATTGTTAGAAATGTCTGCCTGTAAATAGTGGTAGGTCTTCGGATCGTTATCGGCGTTATAAGTTGAGTGCCAGAAAGTCGTAGCATCTCCGTCAATGAGGTATGACAGATGCTGACCTTCCGTGGGGTCGGAAGCGTTAGACGAAAGCTGGCAGTCGTCGGGGTCACCATCGGTTACGTGAGTAATCAGCGGGTTGTCGGTGTCAGCTTTAAACACGAACAGACCATTATAAACACTATTAGCCTCTTTGCAGAGAGCGTTAAGCTCTGAAGTTAACTGCTGTTGTACCAAAACAGACTCTAAGCTGTCAACGATGCTCTGATCAACACTACGCAGATACCAAGTAGACTGAGTATTTGTGCCAGTAGTATTCCAAGTTACAATATTTCCACTTTTACCTGAGCCATTGCTGTGGTTTGCGGGGTGATACTTGGTGGTATAGTATGTGTTGTGGATTTGCCACTGACCATTACCGATGTTTGTAAATATTTGCTCGTAGTTAGGTGTAGAGGAGGTGTTGATATTCTGCGAGTTTGCTTGGCTTGAAGAGGCATTCCAATAAGTCTTGGTTGCAAAACTCTGGACATTAAAGTTGCCGCTGGTAAGCTTTGTAAACTTGAAAATGAATGCAGCATTAGTCTCGTCGAGGTTTTTCCACTGCAGGTAAGTTGTGCTACCATCTACATAGATACCTTTCTCAACTTTCTGGCTATTTAAGAAATCAGGATAAGCGCTGACTACATAATAATAGCCTTCGGTAATATCAATGGCAGCATCATCTAATGCTTCCTTAGCTGCCTTGAGGTTGTCGATACATTGCTGATATTCTTCGTCGGTGCGATCTTGATTGAGAGCAAGAATTGCGTCTGCCTTGACCTTGTCAAAAGCCTCTACGAGATCGGTAGGATAGAAACCGGGGTCATTTCCTGCCGGGTACTCGAGATTTAAACTCTCGTAGTATTCTATCAAGTCCTCAAGGTCGCCGCGGATATCGTCAGCATAATTTGCTTCATAAACATCCCAGCAGTTTGTGTCGTTGTACTGCCAAACCCAGATGTATGTGGGGTCGCTTGATGCAAGTCCCCAGTTACAAATAAAGCTGTACGATAGCTCATCTTCCTCTTTATTATAATAAGAGTAACAGAATACAGTAGAGTTGGCATCGAAATTCTCCTGACCGTTCCATGCAATAGAGGAGTCAGCTGCGCAATAAAGAGCGAAGTTAAATGCGCTGTCAGTAGTGCTTACGAGTCGAGTGCCACCACCATAGTAGTCTCCGCGTAAACCGCTCATACCAAAGTACTTGTCTTGAGCTAATTGTCGCAAGAAGTAGGTTGGTTCGCCAGTGCGAAGATCTGCAGGACCCTCCTCTACTTTGTAAACGCACTCTTCTGTAAATGCTGTCTGAAGCTTTCCGTCTGCGATGTAGCGGTAGCCGTGGTTGACAGCATCAGAGATACCTTGGATTGCGATGATGTCACCTACATTAATCTCGTTGTACGCTTTACGTGTACCTAGAGTGTAGCGCGCATCAACTGCATTCCATGTCGCGCCTGCTATCAATAGCAGTGCAATCAGTGAGAGAAATTTTCTCATACGCTAATAATTTAAAGGTTAATAATGAAGTTATTTAATAGGAAAATCGTCGGTTCGGAAAGGAATGACGGGGAGACCGTAGATACTCTTGAGATTTCCGATTTGGAAAGGCTTGAAACAATACCTTACAGCGACGGGATTTTTGACTTTGGCGCTCTGCACGCTGACGCGACCGCCCGAAGTGCCGACATTGGCGGGGTAAAATACGCTATCCTCGCCGCAAATCTCAAATCCCTCGATTTTAACATTACGATTAAAGCCGTTTTCTGCATTATTGAAGCTAATCATGGCTTTCCCGTCCACAATCTCCATACTTTTGAAGGTCGGACTTTTATAAGCAATGCCCTTAATGCCATAAGCATCGGCCAAAGCCCAGTTTGCGAGGCGTTCTCCCACTTCTTTCTTCATGGAAGGATGGATTTGCCAGTACTCATAATCATGAACGAGGTCGTTAGTGCATACCATACCCATATTAGGTAGCATATTCTGCGCTTTAAGTTGCTGTTCGCGCAGCAGGCAGGACATAGAAGCGGGCTTAACCCACCAATACTCGAAGGGACAAATCTCAACGTAGTAGAACGGTAGGTTCCCCATCTGCCAACGGTTGCGCCACTCCTGCACCATAGCGGTAAAGCGCTCCGCATAGCGCTCAGTTTGGTAGACAACGTTTGCTTCGCCCTGATACCAAAGGAAACCCTTGACGCCGTAGCCAACAAAGGGGTGAATCATGCCATTATAAAACACCAAAGGCAGATCGCGTTGTATATTGTATGCCGGCTTTACCTTACCTACCTGTGAGAAAACGCCTTCGCTCAGGTCAACATCTGGATAAGTCTCGAGCAATTCACGAGGAGTCCACCCCTCAACGCGGGTAGCGCCGAGCGAACTGTTGATAAGGCCGACGGGACAGTCCAGCACTTCCTGTAGATAGATGCCGAAGAAATAAGCCGCAGCGCAGAAGTCGCGCGCAGTGTTCGGCGTACAATTCTCCCACTTCACGCTAACGGTATCCGTTGGCACTGTCTGGGGAGAAGTCGGCACAGTAACGAAGTGAATCTTGTCTTTGAAGTGTCCAGCCTTGGCGATGTATTCATTACAGCCCTCCGTAGGGCAGCCATCGAAGCCCTTGAGTGGCATTTCCATGTTGCTTTGACCTGAAGCGAACCACACTTCACCGATAAGCACATCGGTAATGTTCAGTTTGTCTTTGCCACTTTTAATAGTAACAGTCTGAGGCTCGAAAGTCGCAACAGGAGTTTGCAGAACGGTCTTCCATGCGCCTTGATTGTCCGCCTTGGCTTGCGCTTTTGCGCCCCAAGATGTCTTAATGCTTACCACGTTGCCGGCATCGGCTTTGCCCCAGATATTTACCTGCTGCTGTTGTTGCAATACCATGCCGTCGCTGAAAAGCGGTCCCATAGTAAGACGCCCATTTCCTGCTATAGTGCAAAGTAAAGCGCTGATGAAGAATATTATTCTCGTGCGAATCATGCCGTTTAAGGTTCGTTAGTTGCTAATCGTTGGTATGAAGTACCTTTTTGCCGTCGCGGATATATATTCCATTCTGCGGCTTACCGTTTATGCGGCGTCCCTGCAAATCATAGAGGTTGGAACTATTAGAGTTGTTGTCATTGCCTAGGATTTCGTCGATGCCAGTGACGTCGCTAAAGTCGTAGAACTCGTAAGGAATCTGTATGAGCTTTATTTCCTCGATTGCAACTGACAGACTGCTGTTGAGGTTGAAGATAAAGCCGAGTGAAACATCGCTATCTTCGCGCACCAGGAACTCTAAAGTCTTGTCGTTTAGTTGCGTGTATGCAAGAGTCTTTTCGAGGTCGTCATTTCCTGCCAGCGTATCCGCTGCGGTAACTACAATATAGCTGCCTGTGGGCGAGAATGCCTTGCTATTCTCCGTGATTTCGATGCGATACAGACCTGCGGGCAGATGGATTGTCTGGTAAGTACGCTGGTCGGAGATTGAAGATGCGAAACCGAGGCTACCAGTGATGACACTAAGGCTATAATTGAAGTAGCTGTCGACATAAGCGCCGGTGGTAACGTCGCCTTCCGTAATTGTATTTTCCAGAACCCAGCCCGAGGTGGCTGTGCCAGTCTCCAACTGGTAATGACGCGACACATAGATGGTCGTATTGACTCTCTCGTCGGTATGCAAGAATGGAGCCTTGTAATTAGTCAGATAGTCAGCGGTAATATCCTTCTCCTGCTGTAGCGGAGAGAAGTCGAGAGTGAACACACCCAGCGAGCTGCTCCACGCATCGCCGTCGGGGCCGAAGCCACTGCGGGTGCCGGTGTACTCATCGCCGGTGACGTTGTTCACATTGCCCGTAGACTGGTTGAAATCGTAGTAAACAACCAAACCATTGGCCTGCTCCTCTGCGATATTGGCAATGGGCTGGTTGCAACGAGCCTGTATCTCGTCCTGCGAGAGCGCCTTGTTCCAGAAACGGAACTCGTCGACAATTCCACGGAAAGGCGCGTCTTCGTTACCAATCACGAGGTTGCCTGTCCACGCGGTAGTCTTGAGTCCAAGGCGGGTGGAGGGCTGATAGAAGCGCTCGCCGTCGCGATAGAATACTACGGTGCCGGAGCGATAGACGATAGCGTAGTGATGCCACTCGCCAGCAAGAATATAACCCTCGCCGGAGCTAACACTCTTGTTGGAAAGCAGTAGAGTAGTCTCGCCGTTTTCATTGGTAGTGATGTTGAGGCTGCCGTCTTCGGTGGTCATGTCGAGAGCGCCATTGACGGAGTAGGGGAATAGCCAATGCTCGATTGTGAAACCATTGAGCGGCTCGCTCACAGGGCTCTTGAGAGTTACCTGCTCGCCGTTGCCAGCGAAGGCAAGGCCGTTGCCCGGGTCAGCATTGCTCACAGCCAGCACCTTACGCTTGGTCGCAGTGGCAGTACCTACCTCGTTGGTTGCAGTAAGGCTCACGTCGTAGTAGCCCGGGTACATAGTCTTGTATGTAAAGTTCTGCCCATTGATGCCAATGGTGTGGCGGCTGTTGCTAAAGTTCCAGTTCCATTTATTTGGCGAGTACTTGGTCTTGTCAACCACGGTAATCTCATCACCAACGATGACGGTGCCCGGCAGAATGTCGAAGTCGACGTTAGGAATAGCGTTTGTAATGGTAACATACTTCGTTACGCTCGTAGTACCGGCGCCGTTGGTAACATGAAGGGTGATGGGGTGGCTGCCGGTCTCGGTGTAGACTACCGAAGCGTTGCTGCCGCCTTGTGCAGAGTTGGCCGCGCCGGGCATTTCCCACTTGTAAGTGCAACCAATGGTGGTGCTGCGGTTGATAAGGCTCACTTTGTCGCCTGCAGGCGTGCTGGCAGCGCCGATTTCAAAGTCGGCTACGGGCAGACTCTCGGCAACAACCTCTATTTGCTTCTCATAGCTGTTTGATTGCCCCTGCGCGTTGGTTGCTTGGAGGATGATTGTGTATGTCCCTGGCTCAGAGTAGATGAAAGTAGGCACGCCGATGGAGGTCTGCTCGATGTTAGCGCCTTGAGCAGTCCACTTCAGTTCTGTAGCGTTGAGCGAAACAGTTGGAGTCGCTACAACGCTCTGGCCAGCCACAGCAGTGTCGCAACTAAGAGCGAATGCCACTGATGGTTGAGCATTATCGCCAGAGAAGAGGCTGTTGTCGGTTAAGAAAGCGTATTCCTCAACGCCGGTTAGGTTCACGTCGTTGCCTGCAGCCAGTTCGGCGATGCCGACGATGCCGCCCTCGCCTTCAATCTTGTCCATGCCGAGATAGGCAATGAGGTTCTCCTGCGATGCGGGGTTGGCGATGCGCACCTTCATGCCGTCGACAATCTCCTGTTGCGTGCGGCAGGTGTTCCATACGCGGAACTCGTCGATGCAACCATTGAAGCCGTAGTATCCGTCGCCGATGTTGAGATTGCCGAAGGGGCTGAGGCCGGAGTAGATGCTTGAGGTGAGGGTGTTTTTCTTCTCGCCGTCAACGTAAAGGGTCATCACGTTGTTGTTGATAGTGATAGCCACGTGCGTCCACTTGTTGGCGGTCAGTGTATTGCTGGCCGAAGTAATACGGTCGGAACCCGTGTTCCAGCCAACCACAATCTGGCTGGAGCTGGTGGTGTGGAAGAGGAATGTGCCCCAACCCGGGCCGATCTGTTGGTTGTAATTAAAGGTATTATAAGGCTGCATCCAGAACTCGATAGTGGCTTTCTGCATACTCTCGGTGATAGCACCGGGGATAATGCAGCTGGTGTTTTTTAGCTCGAGCACAGAGTTTTGCTCCGTGAGGGCAACGAGCTGCGTATTGCGCACGCGGTTGCTCTTGTCGGAGATTATTTGGTTGCCATTAACCTCGTAGATAGCAGCAACGGTGTAGGCAGCGCTGCCGTCGTAGTCGTTGGTGACGTAAGAGAGCGCATTCGCGTCAACGGTGGCCACCTGTGTGATGCCATTGTAGATAGCGTAGCCCTTAAGTGGCAGACAGGATTTCTGTGGCGCAACCCAGCGGAGAGTATTGTCGTTGAGCGTGAGGTTAAGCGGCTTGTAAGCCTGCTCACCGGGCACGGTAACGCTGATCATCGTGGTGTTGCCGCGATTAAGAATGGCCACGGTGTCGATACGGAAGGGGATTTCTACACCTTCGGGGTCGAGCTCGTAGTCCATGATAGAAGCCTGGTAGATATTGCCCGTACCCTTGGAACTATACTTCGTGTCGATGTAGAAGAAGTACTTCAGCGGTTTTGTACGGTCGAAACCGGCGGTAAGATCCGTGAGGTCGTAGCCGAATTCCATCGGCTCGTAGTGATAACCGTCGGCCCAGCGTCCCAGCATCGGTATCTCGGTGCTGCCGGTCTTCTGGCTGCCGGTGTAATTGAAGTGAGCAAAGGTAGTAGTCTCCTCCGGCTGTGTTGCCGAGGTGTCCTGCGCGATACCTGCGCCCAAGAGGATTTCCGGGCGGTGGGAGTAGTCCATCGTAAGCTTGATGGTGCGCAGCGGACGGTAGTTCTTGCGTGCATGATAGAACGACGGATCCCACGTAGAACCGCTAAGCCCTACGCAATAGGTGTACTCGTAGGGGCAATAGATTGTGCCTTCGTCCACCCAGCCCTGTCCCCAGGAGTTAGCGATGATCCAAGCGCCTTTCTCACCCTTATCCTCCTCGCCAATCACGCCGTTGCCGTCGAGATCGAACTCCACGCGGTCGTCATAGCCCACCACGGTGAGAGCATGGTTGTATTGCGGCCCCCAAGTCGTAACATAATGCTTGCCAATCACGCCGCACTCCTGATTGGTCGGCGTGTTGGGGAACGAAGTGAACTCCGGACCGGCCGCTACACCGATCACAAAGACGCCACCCGTCTGGAAGTCGTCGTCGCCGTTGTGATTCCAGAGCCAATCCTTGGCCAGCTCTCTTCCCTCCTCGGTGTCGAGGGTGTAAGGGAACTTCGCCATGGTGCGGGCGCGGTTGAACATGGCACGATACCACTTGTCATAGCCCTGCATCCAGCCCACATCTTTCTCCTCGGTGTCCTGCAGGCCGAAATACTTGGAGTAAGTCTGGCCGCCGTAGTCCGTAACGCTCGGAATACCGTTGCGCTCGGCCATAGTCTGCTCTGAGCAGGTGTTACTGCAGGTAAGCCAGGTGAAATGGCTGGGAAACTGATAGTCAGTGTTATGCTTGCCGTCCTGATTGCGCAACGTGTTGAGCTCATAGCACAGCATATAGGCCACATTGGCGCTCGAGCCGCACGAACCGCCGCTCTGGTTGAAGATAGGCGGGAAGTAGTTGGTCGCCTGATTGTTGACATGATCAGGACGCTTGTCACGCAGCGAGTTAGCTTTTGCAGTGCCGTTGCGTTTGGCCTGCAAAGTCTTCGATTTCATCGTGTAGTCGGGCTTGATGCTCTTAAAGAAGTTGTAGAGCTCCATGTCTGCTATGGGCATCTCTTGCGCCCATGCACTGCTGAGTCCCGCTGCTGCAGCGGTAGTCAACATGGCTACTGTAAAGAGAAATCGTTTCATGCTATAAGTCGTTCTGCTGTGTTTGACAACGTAGTGAGCCGCCACCTCATGTCGGCAAGGCATACAAGGTGTGCGATGCAAAGATAGTAAAACTTCCTTTTTGAATACATAAACAAGCCTCAAAAATCATAAAAAATCTAAAAAAATACACAATCATCATGCACTTTTTTCGGAATGCTACACCTTATTATATATAGTTGCGCACATTATGTTATAGCATATAGACTTCTCTCTCATTATTCGCCTGCTTGCAGCATACAATCCTGCAAAAAGTTGTGCCGCACTCCTTTCTTCTCGTACCTTGCCCCATTTACATCGCATCTATCCCCCACCAATCTTCCACCATACTCTCACTTTTCCGCACCTTATCCCCCCAAAGTTTTACCTACCCTCGTTGAAGTTCGCAGAAAAGGCCTCCGCGCACGATTTTTGGGCCTCGGCGCACGTAGAAATGTCGTGAAGAATGAAAAAATCTTATAAGAATTTTCAAAAATTCTTA
>JAFLUU010000008.1 GCA_022508585.1 Prevotellaceae bacterium
TTGACGACATAAAATCGCGCGAGAACGATAAAAAATCTCGCGCGCACGACATTTTCTACGCGCGAGATGCTCATTTCGCACGGCACATACAGCGAAACAAAACGATGAAGTGGCGATAGTGCAGAAGGAGACCTGTGTTTAAACATTTTTCATAGGCAAATCACAAGCGATTGAAGAACTTTTCATAACTTTGCATTAACTAACGAAACAACAAACTGCATTATGGCAACAGAAAACACAAAAAAGAGTAAGAAGAGAAAGTTGACTGAAGAAGAAAGAAGAGCTGTCAACTCAGCTAAGCCTGCAGGAAACAAGTATATGGAGGCTTTTCGGAAGTACAAAGGTAGCTTTATAGTTTACGACCCTGCATTTATGATATAGGCAGATGCGTTACCTTTTAGACACCAACATTTTTATATATTTGGCGACAGATAATGAGCTTGTGAACGAGGATGTTTACGATGCGCTCAACGAGCCGGATGCTTTGCTGTATGTGAGTGCGGAGACTGTGCGCGAGTTAGTTGTCGGCTATTACAATAAGAGTTTCGACACTCGCCGCTGGAAATGCGCCGAAGACTTAGTTCGCTCAATTGAGAACGAGTTTATGCTCAAAATATTGCCTATTTCAAAGGAGCATATGCTCACTTACTCACGCCTGCGCCCCTATGTTCAGCATGGACACAAGGATCCGTCTGACCATATCATTATTGCGCACGCCATTACCGAAAAAATGACCCTTGTTTCCAGCGATAGCCGCTTTCCGTTCTATCGTAGACAAGGGTTGCAGTTGCTTTTTAACGAGAAATAGCTTTTTTAGTGCGCTGAAGCTGCGCATTTCATTAAATATCCTTGACGGCGCTGAAGATTTTGAGGTCTTGCGGTTGCGTGAGCTTGAGGTTCAGCATATTGCCTTGCGCTATATAGAGCGGCGCATAACCCAATTCGTTGGCGAGAGTGAAGAGCGATTGCGAGCTGGCGATGCCTCTTGCCTCTGCTTGCGCTATGAGGTCGGCCAGAGCGCTCAGAGTAAAGGTGTGAGGGGTCTGCGCACGCATATACTCCTCGCGCACGGCGTAGCCGGCGGCTTCTATTGAGCCGTCCACCTTCATATAAGACTCGTTGCTGTAGATAACGGTTATGGCATTGCCGTATGTGCGGCAGACATTGATGTTGTTGCTTATGGTGTCCTGCGAAACGAGCGGACGCACCGCATCGTGCACCATCACCACGCTGTCGCCCTCCACCTGCATGGTGATCAGCGCGCGTATGCCGTTGCTCATGGAGTGAAAGGAGGTGGTGCCGGAGGAGATGCAGGCTCTGAACTTCGTCAGCGCGTGGCTTTCAGCCTGCGCCTGCACATATGCGTTCCACTCCGGCGAGCATACCACATAGATGTCGCTGACTTGAGGGTGGCGCTCGAAGGCTTGCATCGTGTAAGTCAGCACCGGCTTGCCGTCGACCTCTATATATTGCTTCGGGCGCATGGAATTGAAACGCGTGCCGCGTCCTCCTGCCAAGATTAGGGCGATATTTTTCAATGTGTTAGGTTTTTCGTGTTAGGGGTGTCGGTTGTTTCCGGAAAATATTGCGCCGTCAGCCTGCGGCAGCCGCGCTCATGGCGGCGGTTGGTGTAGATACGCAATGCCTCGAAGGCGGTTATCTCCAGCGCCGGGTAGAGCCAAGGCTGTCCGAGCAGCAGTGTGAGGAACAGCACGCCTACTCGTGCGTCGAAGGTCAGTATCTGACACAAGGGCATTAGCGGTTTGCTGAAGGTGCGATAGTCGTCAGTGAATTTCTCGGGCAGTTTTCTGCCGGCGGCACAGGTGGCGCGTACCTTATTATATAGTTTCTGAAAATCGGGGGTGGGTTTCTCTTGTCCGCGGGTGTAGCTGGCGTAGCAAAGGAGGTAGAGTTTCTCAAACCAGTCGCGCGAGCGCCAGCTGAGGGTGCGATAGCGTGCCTCGACATCGGCGGAGCGTTCCAACTCGTTGGCTACGCCTATAAAATAGAGGTGCGCATTGCGATAGTAGTCCGCCAACGAGCATTGGCGTGCGTGGAAGAACACGCCGGCCACGCCGCAAAGCAGCCAGCTCCAAGCTCCCCACTCGGGCTGGAGGCGCATCGCTATGCCTAAATAGATGAAGAAAAACCACAGGTCGCCGGCGAAGCCGTCGAGAATGCGTCCCAGCACAGAGGTCTTGCCTGTCATTCGCGCCAGCTGGCCGTCTGCGCAGTCGTACCAGTTAGCCCATACGAGCAGGAGCATTCCCACTGCATTCCAGCTCAGCTCCTGACGATAGAAGAAGTAGCCGCTAAGGCTGCCTATCACCATCGAGAGCATCGTTACCGCTATAGGGTGCACGCCGATGCGGCGAAACAACTGCGCCCAGAGGTAACCCGGCGTCCGCGTGGCGTATAGCTCAAACGAGCCTTCCGTATCGCGCGACTTCATGGTGGATAGTACTTGTTGCCTCAGTGTCATATATAGCTAACTGATGAATGATGCAAAGATAAACATTTTATGCATAAAGCGCGGCGGCATTAGCAAAAAATAGCATTTTGATAGAAAAAGGCGCAATTTTTATAACAAAAACTTTGTAAGTTTGTCTGAAAACTGTAACTTTGCAGCCGAATTACAAAATCAACACGCAGAGAAATGAACCCGACTGTACGCTTTTTTAGCTTTTACTTTTATTACTTTACCTCGTCAATGAAGTGAAGCGGATTGCCGTACAGCCTGATAAGACATAGACAAACAATGAAATCCTGCTTCACTTATGAAGCGGGATTTTTTAATAATAAACAGACATTGCGAAATATGATAAAAGTAGCGATACAAGGAATAGAAGGGTCGTTCCACGATATTGCCTCGCGCCAGTTTTTCCGGGACAAGGAGGTGGAGCTGATCTGTTGCGACACTTTCGAGCAGGTGTTTGACACCGTAAGGCGCGACCCCGAGGTGCTGGCAGTGGTGGCCATAGAGAATACTATCGCCGGCAGCCTGCTGCACAACTACGAACTGCTGCGCGAGAGCAACATGACCATCGTGGGCGAACATAAACTGCACATCGAGCATAGCCTGCTGGCTCTGCCTGACGAGAACGAGGACGACATCATCGAAATCAACTCGCACCCCGTGGCTCTGATGCAGTGCCGCTCCTTTCTCAAGAAGCACCCCAACTGGAAGGTGGTGGAGGTGGACGACACCGCCGGTGCTGCTGCCGACATCAGCCGCCGTCAGCTCCGTCGGCACGCCGCTATCTGCTCCAAGCACGCAGCTCCGATCTACGGCATGAAGGTTTTGGAAGAGGGGATAGAGGATAACAAGCATAACTACACTCGTTTTCTCGTCCTTGCCGACCCTTACCACATGGCGGACTCGCTGCGCAACCGCGAGCAGTCGAATAAGAGCAGCATCGTCTTCGCCGTGCCCCACGAGAGCGGCTCGCTGTCGCAAGTGCTCAGCATTTTCTCCTTCTATCACATCAATCTGACTAAGATTCAGTCGCTGCCAATCATCGGCCACGAGTGGGAGTATCTGTTTTATGTCGATTTGACATACGATAACTACAATCGCTACCTGCAGAGCATCGATGCCATTCGCCCCCTCATCAAGCAAATAAAACTTCTCGGAGAATATGAAGCCTTCAACTAATATCCAGCCCGCCGACCGCCTCGGTTTGGTCAGCGAATACTACTTCAGTCGCAAACTCAAGGAGATTGCGCAGCGCAATGCCGCCGGTGAGGACATAATCAGCCTCGCTATCGGCAGCCCCGACATGCCTCCCTCGCCCGAGACGGTGCAAACCCTCTGCCGCGAGGCTCAACGCTCCGACGCCCACGGCTATCAGCCCACCGCCGGCACCAATGAGCTGCGCGAGGCGATGGCTGACTGGTACAAGCGCACCTTTAATGTGGAGCTCGACGCTAAAACCGAAATCCAGCCCCTCATCGGCTCCAAAGAGGGCATCCTTCATGTTACCCTCGCCTTTGCCAATGTGGGCGACAAGGTGCTTGTGCCCAATCCGGGCTATCCAACCTACACCTCGCTCACGCGTCTCTTAGGCTGCGAGGTCATAAACTACGACCTGCTCGAGCAAAACGACTACCAGCCCGACTTTGAGCAGCTGGAGCAGATGAATCTCGAGGGCGTGAAGCTGATGTGGACTAATTATCCCAACATGCCCACCGGCGCCAACGCTCAAATGCAAACCTACGAGCGCATCGTCGATTTCGCCAAGCGTCATAATATAGTTGTCGTGAACGATAATCCCTATAGTCTCATTCTAAACGAGCAGCCGCTCAGTATTCTGCAAATTCCGGAGGCTAAAAACCATTGCATAGAGTTTAATTCCATGAGCAAGAGCCACAATATGCCCGGCTGGCGCGTGGGAATGCTCGCCTCCAACAGCACTTTTGTCAACTGGGTACTCAAAGTAAAGTCCAACATCGACAGCGGCACTTTCCGCGCGCTGCAAATCGCGGCGGCGCAGGCTTATCGCAACAGCGCCGAGTGGCATCGACACGCCAATATCGAGATTTACCGCGAGCGGCGCGAAATAGCCGAGCAGATTATGACTACTCTCGGTTGCACTTTCAATAAAAAGCAAGTTGGCATGTTTCTTTGGGGGCGCATTCCCGACACTTACGCCGATGGCGAGGCTTTAACCGAGCGTGTGCTCAACGAAGCCCATGTCTTCCTCACTCCGGGCTTCATCTTCGGCAGCAATGGCCAGCGCAATGTGCGCATTTCCCTCTGCGCCAAGAAGGAAAAGATGCAGGAGGCCTTGAAACGCATACAGGAGATGCCCAAATAAAACCCGCATATCGACACAAAGACACACTTTATAACGAGCGAGACGCGACTAAAACAGAATAAAAGATATTAAACGATTAAAACACAAAAAATATGGAACTGAAACTACAACCGCTTAATCTTCCCAGCGACAATGTGAGGCCTTTCGTCATCGCTGGTCCTTGTTCTGCCGAAACAGAAGAGCAAGTAATGACAACTGCAATGCAGCTCGCCGGTAAGGGCTGCCACATTTTCCGCGCCGGAGTATGGAAACCGCGCACAAAACCCGGCGGTTTCGAAGGAAACGGCGAGCAGGCTCTGCCGTGGATGCAGCGCGTGAAGGAAGAAACCGGCATGCTGGTGGCTACCGAGGTCGCTACGCCTGAACATGTGGAGCTCGCGCTGAAATATGGCATCGATGTGCTCTGGATTGGCGCTCGCACCAGCGCTAACCCCTTCGCTATGCAGCAGATTGCCGACTCGCTGCAGGGAGTTGACACCGTGGTGCTGGTCAAGAACCCCGTCAATCCCGATTTGGAGCTCTGGATAGGAGCGTTGGAGCGCATCAACGGCGCAGGCATCACTCGTCTTGGAGCTATCCACCGCGGTTTCTCAAGTTATGAAAAGAAACTTTATCGAAACAACCCCATGTGGCAAATTCCCATGGAGCTTCACCGTCGCATTCCCGAGCTGCCTATCTTCTGCGACCCCAGCCACATCGGCGGACGCCGCGACCTCATTGCTCCGCTCTGCCAGCAGGCAATGGATCTCGGTATGGACGGACTGATTGTGGAGAGCCACTGCTCGCCCGAGCAGGCGTGGAGCGATGCGAGCCAGCAGGTTACGCCGGATATCCTCGATTACATACTGAGCATGCTCGTCATTCGCGACAAGGCCGACGGCGGCGACTCATTGAGCACCCTGCGCAAGAACATCGACGAGATCGACAACGATTTGATAGACCTCATAGCCAAGCGTATGCGCATCTCTCGGCAAATAGGCGAATATAAGAAAGAGCATAACATGACCATCGTGCAGAGCAAGCGCTATACCGAAATTCTGGACAAGCGCGGCGCACAGGGAGCCCTCCTCGGCATTGACGCCGAGTGCATCAAAGGCATTTTTGAGCACATACACGAAGAGAGCGTCCGCCAGCAAATGCAGATAATCAACCAGTAGCTACAAAGCATACACCCTACACAATGAAAATCCTAATCCTCGGAGCAGGAAAGATGGGCTCATTCTTCGTAGACCTGCTCAGTTTTGAACACGAGACCGCCGTCTATGATGTAGACGCGCGCAGGCTGCGCTTTATGTACAACACGCAGCGTTTCACCACGCTTGACGAGATAGAGAATTTCGCCCCGGAGCTCGTAATCAACGCCGTAACGCTTAAGTACACCCTCGATGTGTTCCGACAGGTGGAGCCGCACCTGCCTAAACACTGCATCTTGAGCGATATTGCCTCTGTCAAGACCGATATGTTCGACTACTACAAGCAATGCGGCCACCCCTTCGTCTCCACTCACCCCATGTTCGGCCCGACCTTCGCCAACCTCGGAGCGTTGAGCAATGAAAACGCCATTATTATTACTGACGGCGACTATATGGGGCGCATCTTTTTCAAAGATCTCTACCAGAAGTTAGGGCTTCACATCTGCGAGTACAGCTTCGAGGAGCATGACGAGATTGTTGCTTACTCGTTGAGTATTCCGTTTGTGAGCACCTTTGTCTTTGCCGCCGTGATGAAACCGCAGGACGCCCCGGGCACCACATTTAAGCGCCACATGGCAATAGCCAAGGGCGTGCTTAACGAAGATGAAACTCTGTTGCGTGAAATTCTCTTCAATCCCCACACATCGGGGCAGGTAGGCAAGATACGCGACGAGCTCAAGGCACTGCTTGACATCATCGACCACAAAGACGCCGACGCATTGGCAGCGTTCATCAAGCGCATCAAAGGCAATGCCTTGGGCATCGCGAGATGAAGCAGGTCGCGGGACGCGCCTGCAAATAGGCTTAGCACTCAAGCATAGCCGCTCAAAATTTTACTCAGCACATTATCTATCAGAGCTGAACACTATGTGTTCGGCTCTTTATTTTATATCCTTTTCCTTTCATCGCCGTAGCCTTAAGACATACGCGCATAATATATATAACTAATGTCGCGCGCGAAGGCAAACATCGTGTACACCGCAGCTAAACGCAACGGCGCCATACGAAATGTCGTGCGGACTTGCCGAGAAGGTCTCGGCGCGCGATTTTTAGGCCTCGAGATCTGATTTTTGAGCCTGCGCGTTTGATTTTTGCTCGTTGAATTTGAAAAAATCATATAAGAATTTTCAAAAATTCTTATATAAATTCCCGGAAATTCTTATAAGGTTTTTTAGAAATTCTTATATGAGTTTTTAAAGTTTCACGACATTTCTGCGAATTTCGAGGCTCAAAAATCAGATGCGCAGGCCTTTTGTGCAAGTCCGCACGACATTTGTGCGCACAAGCACGAAAAAATAATAGTAATTGACGACTTTCGGCAGTATAGTAACAGGGTTTCAAAAGTTAGGTACATTATATCCTATAGTGCTTGCACCAAAAAACAAAGTACAATATGAAACGACAAAAAGCTATATATTTTCTTTCACTGCCGCAGATTTTCACTATCTTTGCACACATATTTTTCAAGAAGGCGTAACCGCACTTCGGTCCTTTACTTCGAAATCGCCAATTTCTGTAACAGAAGGATGAAGTCAGGCTATAGCCCAAACTGTATGTTGCATAGACATACGGCCTACGCCGTGTTACTTATGCAGATACGGCGTAGGGTGATTTATATGTCTAATTCATTTCTGTGGCGGTGTTTGGCGATACCGGAAGTAAGATGGGTTGGAGTCTGACCCTGCGCTTTTGTTATAGCCAAACACCACATGGAGCGACTGCACATCGGCAACCTTATTCGTCAGGAAGTGGAGCGGCAAGGTCTTACCGTAGTAGACTTTGCTCGCCGGTTGGGTTGCAGTCGCACCAACATCTATAAGATTTACGATCACCAGAGCATAGATACCGCGCAGTTGCAGCGTATATCTATGCTGCTGCATTGCGATTTCTTTCGGTTTTATTCGGAATCCTTACAGCAGTGTCCCCAATGAGTTTACATGTAAACCGTTCGGGGACACTTTGTACATAGGCATTAATTTTTTGCATCATAATTTTGCATCGCATTTTGCCATATCTGCGCGCGCAGAATGGGGCTGCATATCAAGAAAACTACATAAAAACACTATATAGACACCGATCTAAACAATTTTTTAAACTTTATAAAATAGTTAGTAATTATTAAAATTAACCTTTAAAACAATCAAAGCTTATGAGAAAACTTTTTCTTTTAGGTTTAGTGGCAATGCTATTGCCATTAACTACGTGGGCGGACATCACATTCACGTTGTCAAAAAGCACGTGGACTTATGATGGAGGCACGACTAAACCCGTTGTCGAAAATGTGAAATCCAACGGCGTTGTATTAACTAACAATGACGATTACAAAGTTATCGTAAAGAAAGACGGAAAAAATGTGACAGTTGATGCCGTTAAAGACGCTGGCTATTACGACATAACTATTGAGGGTGCGAATGGCTACGCTGGCATCACAGGAGAAACAAAACACTTTACCATTGAAAGGAAAACTATTGCCGCTTCTGACATTGTCCTTGTTAGCGAAGTAAAAAAACAATACGGTGATCCAATGGACGGATTTAATCTCAGTGAGATCATATCCGAGATTACAAGTTTGCAAGGGGATGATAAGGTTGCCGATGCTGTTGCTTGTTTAAAGTTGCAGACCGTTGATGAAGTAGAGGACGTTGTAGGCAAAAAGTATGCGGTATTAGTCCGCGCTAACAAAGAGGCTACAGGCTGCAACTACGATTACGATGAGCCCCTTACCAATCTCCCCAGCTTTAATGCTACGATTGTTAAAAGGGCTGTAAATGTTACATTAAAGGATAGCGAATCTACATATAATGGTAGAGAGGTTAATCTCGCAGGTTTAAATTATACCATTGACGATAATTATGCAAACGAGAATAACGTTAAAGTTTCCTTTACTGTAACAGATAACAAGACACTCAAAGATGCTGGCCAATATGGGCTTACCGCAAAGGTTAGCAATGACAACTATCTGCTTAACAACAACAATTTCAACTACACGATAAATAAGGCCACTATACTTATCGAGCCTATAGAGGGTGCGACTTTCTCTAAGCCTTACGATAATAAGCCCGTTAGTGTCGTTACAAATATGTTCAGTATTACCACAGTTCCTGCCGATATTGCAACTTGGAATGAGGACTCCAAACTCTTGGATATCGTAGTAGGTCAAACAAATACCACTCCTGCTTACGCTCAGCCGAATGTTGGTGAATACCTTATAAACCCAACAGTGAACGGCACTGCGATTTGGCAGTCTGACAACGGTTATGAGAACTTGAAAGATCTCCCTAACTACAAGATTGAATATAATCGCATTAAATACACTATTGCTCCAAAAACAGTAAAATACTATTTCGCAGCTGAGTCTAAGGCATTCAGCGGAACAGAGGTAGCGATTGACGAAGTGAAATACACTGTCGAGCTCGATGAAGAAAACACATTTGTAGGAGAAGACAACTTTACAGAAGAGAGTACCCCGAAAGCAAAATTTGAGGACAATGTTACTGTTAAGAACGCCGATGACTACAAATTAGTTATAGCCAATGAGGAGGACGTTGTGGTAGCCAATTACACCTTTGAGCAGTTGACAGAAGGAGGCAAGAGTGTTTTCACTATAACTCCTGCAGAGATGATTATCACTGCTCCTGACCTAACAGTGAACTTCGGCGAATTGCCTTCAGAAGAAGAGTTGGCAGCCATGACAGAGTGGTCTCCAAACAAGCCATGCGTTGACGTAAAAGTAACAGATATAAGTAGTAACATCGTTAACGACGACATTAAAGACATTCGTGCTTTGTTGACTGTCGCTATTGACGAGAGTGTAAGCGGTGCAACGGGTGAATATCCTGAGGCAGTAATCGTTACTCTGGACAAGGAGGCAAATGTAGCTGCATTAAAAAACTATACAATCGAGCTTGTTAAGGGTACTCTGATTATTAGCGGTGTTAACGCACTCGTCCTCGATCCTACCAACGAAGAGGAAGGCGAAACAGTCGTAGAAAAGATTGCAGCTAACGCCGGTGCAATTGTTGAAGCTGTAAAGGTGAAAAACCTTGTGAACTTCTTAGGAACTACCGGTTGGGAATCTGACCAGACAATCCAGGCTGAACAGTGGTATACTTTGGTGTTGCCGTTCAAGGTAACTGTACGTGAGCTCTCCGAGCAGTTCGGTTACGCTATCGTCAATGTCCCCAACACCAATAACACCGACGAGAACGCTATCTATTTCCAGCTCACAATGCAGGAAATCCCTGCCAACACATTGATGGCTTTCAAGGTAGATGAAACTACCAACTTGGAAAATCGTGAAATAATATTTAAGAATAAAACTATCGAGGCTTCGACCGGCGAGTGGGCTACCGACCTGGCTGGGAACAAATTCATCGGTGTTTACAGCAAAGAAACGATTACTGACGCTAATGATTGGATCTTATGGCCCGGTAATGGAGGTTTCTATTCAGCAAGCGCATGGGGTGGCATAGAAATTTATCCGCTTAATGGTTATATCCACTTCGAGAAATTGTCTGCTAAGGCCAGCATCTTTATGGAGGAGGCCAATGGTGAAATCACTGCTATCAACACTATCACCAGCGAAAGCAACGATAATAACGCAGAAGGCTGGTATTCTGTAGACGGCGTGAAGCTCAACGCTCAGCCGACCCAGAAGGGTATCTATATCCACAACGGTAAGAAAGTTGTTATCCAATAATAGTACTAACCATATAAACACAAACACAATGAAAAAAATCAGTATGTATCTCCGGAGGTAGAGTTTGTACAGATTGTTGAGAGATGCAATATCTTAGCTGGTTCAGGAGAGAACGTAGGTGGCGACAAAAATGAACCTGGCGTATTACCTCCCGGTGTAGGAGGAAAAGAAGAAAGTTCGACTTCATTCTTTGACTAAAAGCCTAATCTAACTGCGATAATCCAGTGGTGCAAACGCAAGAGCGTTGCGCCACTGGTGTTTTTATATGGTTACATATAAAAATGCGACAGACAAAAATTGTCTGCCGCATTTACAATTATAGGGTGATTATATGTTTGCTACTTAACAAATAGGTCGTCTAACGCAACCTCGCTCTGAACTATAGCCAAGTGTCAACAACCTATGTATAAAGAATATAACAATTATCTGACTACTGACAAACATCGCGTAGCCACATCGTGTTGTATCTTCTTGTAGAGTGGGCATCGGCGATAGTCGGTGTGCTTACGCAACATCTCGGCTGGGTCGGCGGCAGAGTGTAAATAGCCAGCAAGCTCGTTCTGGCGCTGAGTGGAATGGGTAGCAAGGGTGTTGATTTCGTGCTGACGTCTACGACGCAGCACGGTGCAGGCATTGTCTAACAGCGGGGCGACCACCTTCTCTACGAGGTCGTGGCCGCGCATATAGAGATAGGTTGTCTCGGGTGTCAGGCCGTAGTCTGCCAACTGTTGCTTGAGCGGCTTATATGTGCTCTTTCCTTCCGGGAATAGGTGTTGCAAACGAGCGATGGCAACATCTACCTTATGCTTTAAGTGAGCCAGCGACGGAGCAGGATTGAAAAGGTTGATAGTGCCGGGCGTGACAATCATGGCGAACTCGGCCATAGAGAACTCCTTGAAACGCCCATAATAATACGCCCATATATTCCAAACAAACAGAGGATAAATGATGCGTGAATATTCTGCAAGGTATGTCTCGAAATCAAAAACAGAATGGTCGTCATTAAGGGTTGCCATAACGCAAACACCATGCAGCGAAGGGGCATAGCACTGAAAATTCTCTATAGCATAGGCATAGGTATGAAACACATAGGGATTAGCGCATACTTTACGAGAGTCAGCGTTGCAGCCACCGAGCAAGTAGTCATAGTCGGCATCGACACATACTATCATCTCGCGTCCCAAGCCTTGTGAGAGGGTGTGCAGTAATGCTGTTTTCTTGCCTTTCTGCAAAGAAGTGCGCGAGGGAAGCATTACCTCGAAGTATATATCTTCTGTCTCCAGCTCACTGAGCAACGTACGCCAGAAAAAGATGTCGTCGTAGCTCTCTACGTAGGCTATTATCTTGCGTCGTTGCCGTGAACCGCGCAATCGCTGTGCGGCTTTTGCGTAATCATTGTTTACGTATTTATTTAGGCGCGATGGCATGACGAAAACTGCGACGTTAGCCCACTACGATATCACTCACTTCGGTAACGGAGTCGAGCCAACCGTCCATAATGAGGGCAGGCGAGTGAGTGGTAAGGATAATCTGGACATTAGGATTCATGCGGCGAATGATGCCGACTAATCGCTGCTGCCATTCAACGTGAAGACTAGCCTCCGGCTCGTCCATGAGCAGGACGTATGGCTGCCGGTTTTGCAACAAGACGGTAAGCAGGATAATAAGCATCTGCTTCTCGCCAGATGACAGACGATAAGGGGCCAGACGCTCACCATACTGCACGAACATAAGCTCGTTACTACTGCGGTCGATGGTCTTATGAGTCTCACAGAAGAGAGTGTCGATTGTATCGTGGAAATCGGTTTTAGCCTTGCTGACCTGCATAGCCTCCTGATGAGCGTCGGCGCCACCGGAAGACAGTATCTCTATCATGCGGTTGCCGATGTTGACTTGATAGTCGAGATAGCGGCGTTGGAGTTCGTAAAGGTTCCAATCTAATTCGGAGCGAATAAGGCCATCGGTAAGTTTCTGCGCAATAGAGGCAGGAATCATGGTATTGTCAAAACTGCGCACAACGTCATAGCGCACCTCATCTGCTTCCTCTGGCGAGAAAGTGAGCGTAACCGCTGTGCCGTCAGATTTATCAGCATGCCTCTTGTTAAGGCGATGCAAACTGTCTACAACACGGTTGAGAATAGTGGTTTTACCCATACCATTAACACCGCTTAATATGTTGACCTCGGGATTGAGTTGCCAGCTGATGCGCTTGCGGCCATTCCAAAGGCTGTCAATCTCAATCTTCTTAATATAATTGGCAACCATAACTAACTTTACTTGATAATCGCAAAATTATAAATACAACTACGATCTCTGCTCGCGATGCAAAGATAGAGAAAAAATACGAAAGACTAATCTTCGTCGTCAAGAAAGACCAGAGTATTAAAATCGTCGAGGGCACGACGGTCTTTCTTAGTGGGACGGCCTGTACCGCGAGCGCGGTCTATGAAGCCACTGACGCGGCTAAGCTCCAGAAGCTCGTACTGCTCCGGCGCGGTAACGTCTTCCAAAACCTCGGGCACGAGCTTCGCCCCTACCCTCTTTTCAATAGCTTTCAGAATACGGAAAGAATAAGTAATGGGAGGCTTGCGCACATCGATAATATCACCGTCCTTTATCATGTGCGAGGCTTTAAGCCGCGCGCCGCTCTTGGTTACGCGGCCATTCTTGCAGGCATCAGCCGCAATAGTGCGGGTTTTAAATATGCGCGCCGCCCAAAGCCACTTGTCTACCCTTGCTTCCATAGAGTCATTGGCACTTTTAATTCTTGCCGCCGCTTTCTGTCCCCATGCTTTTAGCACTACGCCATGAGGCATTATAGTGATTCATCGCGAACTGTACGCCACTTAGCACAAAAGCCTTGACAGCTTCGCAAGCTTGCTGCACCCTTTCGTCCATATCGGCGAGTTCCTGCGCATCGAACTTGCCTAACACAAAGTCCACCTGCCGCCCTTTTGCGAAATCATTGCCTATACCGAAACGCAGACGAGCATATTGGTTGGTGCCGAGACATTGAGTGATACTCTTGAGTCCATTATGACCTCCCTCACTGCCAGACGGCTTCATGCGCAGGCTTCCAAACGGCAGGGCGAGGTCATCACTCACGATGAGAAGGCGCTCCAAGTCAATTTTCTTTTGGTTAACCCAGTAGCGCACGGCATTTCCACTCAAATTCATGTAAGTTGACGGCTTGAGGAGATAGATAGTATGCCCCTTTAGGCGCATTTGCGCCACGAAGCCATAGCGTTTGTCCTCAAAAGCAGTATTGGATGCCCCGGCAAGGGCATCCAATACGCGGAAACCTATGTTGTGACGCGTGCCGGCATACTCTGTGCCGATATTGCCGAGACCAACAACAAGGTAATTCATGTTTTTGTCCATAAGATGGGCGTTTTCACGCTTCTTGCATCGCAAAGATGCTACTATTCGCGCCAAAAAGCCCACGAGATAGTCTTTTATCCCTTACTTGCCACCCTCAGCCTCGGCAGCGCGAGAGTTACGCGTAGCCTTGACGGTGCAAACCAGCGCCTGCTTGGGAGTTACGATCTCAAGACCCTCGAATTCGAGGTCGCCAACGATAATAGACTTACCGATAGCGAGTTCAGTAATGTCGATAGTGAGACGTTCGGGGATCTGATCGTAGTTAGCCTTAACCTTGAGGTTACGAATAAGCGAACGGAAAGCACCACCTTCGCGCACACCGATAGCATGGCCGGTATAGTTGACAGGAACAGCCATTACGATGGGCTTATTCTCGGTGATCTGATAGAAATCAATATGGAGAACATTGTCCTTAACGGGGTGGAACTGCAATTCCTTCATCACGGCCTTGCAAACCTTGCCGTCGATGTCAAGATTAACCACATAGATGTCGGGAGTGTAGATAAGCTTGCGTACAGCCTCGAAGTTAACGCTGAAACTTGTAGCAACAGCCTTGCCATTAGCGTCCTTCTCTACTCCATAGAGGTTGCAGGGGATTACACCTGTGGCGCGGAGCTGCTTTGCGCCCTTCTTGCCACCAGCAACACGAGCGGTACCTTTTAATTCAAATGTCTTCATTGTCTTAAATGTTTTGTGTTACTCTAATTAAGTTTATAATTGTTACCTTAATCTACCATCACACGGTCGTAACGACCGCCTTGTTTCCAAGTCCGGCAGTAATCGTGGCGGCAAAATTAGCACTTTCCCTGCAAATAAACTATATTTTTCAACGAAAACTGCACGATTATGCACCATACAGTGGCAAAACACTTACCATTTCGCATCTACAACAAGAAAAACCCCGAAGTGCTTGAGACTTCGAGGCTTTATATGAAGAATTATGTCGCGATCCTGTTAGGCTACATCGTTGCGGAAGACGATTTTGCCATCAACAGCATCGGCCAAGATAGGCTTGGCGGTGGTAATGGCCATCTCGCTTTCTTCCGGACTTAGCGTATTGGCAGTCTTCAGGACTGCGCGGCTAAGATCGTTGAGCAGATAGCGCTGAATAGCGCGCTTGATGGGGCGAGCGCCGAACTCGGGATCGAAACCGAGCTCGCCAAGCAAGTTGACAGCGGCATCGCTGACGCGAAGCGTGATACCATTTTGCTCAAGGTTGCGACTGACGGCGGCAATCTGCAGGCGCACGATATCATTGGCCTCGCTGCGAGTCAAGGGGTGGAAGAGGATTATGTCGTCCACGCGATTGATGAACTCGGGGCGGATTTGCTGCTTAAGCATCTCCATTACCTTCTGTCGCGTCTGCTCCATAATGGCATCACGAGCCGCATCGCTCTTGCCTTCCATCTCGGCCATGCGCGCTTGAATGTACTGACTGCCGAGATTGCTGGTCATGATGATGATCGTGTTCTTGAAGTTTACGGTGCGCCCCTTGTTGTCAGTCAGACGCCCGTCGTCGAGCACCTGTAGCAGGACATTGAACACATCCGGATGCGCCTTCTCTATCTCATCGAAGAGCACGACGCTGTAAGGCTTGCGGCGCACGGCCTCAGTGAGCTGGCCGCCCTCGTCATAGCCCACATATCCCGGAGGAGCACCGACCAGACGACTCACAGTATGCTTCTCCTGATACTCGCTCATGTCGATGCGCGTCATCATCGTTTCGTCGTTAAAGAGATAGTCGGCCAATGCCTTCGCCAGCTCGGTCTTGCCGACACCGGTGGTGCCCATGAAGATGAAAGAGCCGATCGGACGCTTGGGATCCTGCACTCCGGCACGACTGCGGCGCACAGCATCGCTCACTGCGGCGACAGCCTCTTCCTGCCCGACAATACGGCGATGCAATTCATCCTCCATGCGGAGCAGTTTCTCGCGCTCGCTCTGCAGCATACGCTGCACGGGCACGCCAGTCCAGCGGCTAACTACTTCTGCAATGTCATCAGCGGTAACTTCCTCCTTAATCATGGCTTGAGCACCCTGCGCGCTGGCCAGTTCGGTCTGTAAGGAGCGGATTTCGTCCTCAAGGGCTTTTAGTTTGCCGTATCGAATTTCCGCAACCTCGGCATAGTTGCCCTCACGCTCGGCACGCTCGGCCTCAAAGCGCAGAGACTCTATCTGTTGCTTGTTCTGCTGTATTTTATTAACGAGCTCTTTTTCGTTAAGCCACTTCGACTGCATCGCATTGGCCTGTTCCTGCAGGTTTTCAATCTCGGCAGAGAGCTGACGGAGCTTCGGCTCATCGTTTTCGCGCTTTATGGCTTCGCGTTCAATCTCGAGCTGTCCTAAACGACGCTTCACCTCGTCTAATTCCTGCGGCATCGAGTCGCGTTCGATGCGCAGTGTGGCGGCAGCCTCGTCCATGAGGTCTATAGCCTTGTCGGGCAGGAAACGATTGGTGATATAGCGGCTCGACAGAGTTACGGCAGCTATCACCGCGTCGTCCTGTATGCGCACTTTGTGGTGATTTTCGTAACGCTCCTTCAGTCCGCGCAGGATAGAGATGCTGTCCTCGGCAGAAGGCTCGTCCACCATCACCGTTTGGAAGCGGCGCTCGAGTGCTTTGTCCTTCTCGAAATACTTCTGATACTCGTCGAGGGTCGTAGCACCGATGCTGCGCAACTCACCGCGGCTCAAAGCCGGCTTAAGAATGTTGGCCGCATCCATTGCGCCCTGCCCGCCGCCTGCACCGACCAGCGTATGTATCTCATCGATGAACAGGATTATCTCACCATTGCTGCGCTCCACCTCTTTGACCACGCTCTTGAGGCGTTCCTCAAACTCACCTTTGTATTTCGCGCCAGCGAGCAGCGCACCCATGTCGAGCGAGAGAAGACGCTTGTCCTTCAAGTTCTCCGGCACGTCGCCCTTCATGATACGCTCGGCCAGTCCCTCGACAATGGCGGTCTTGCCCGTTCCCGGCTCGCCGAGCAGGATAGGATTGTTCTTCGTGCGACGGCTGAGAATCTGGAGCACGCGCCTAATCTCGTCATCGCGTCCGATAACAGGGTCGAGTTTGCCCTCACGCGCCGCCTTCACGAGGTCGCGGGCGTACTTGGCGAGCGATTGGTAGTTATCCTCGGCACTTGCCGAGCCGACCTTTTCGCCACCGCGCAGCTCCATTACGGCTTTCTGCAGGGCGTCGCTCGTAATGCCGGCATCTTTAAGCAGACGGCTCATCGTGCTGTTCGTCTCAAGGAGCGCGAGGAGCAGAACTTCGATGCTCACGAAGTCATCGCCCATCTTCTGCGCCATAGCCTCGGCCTGCTGCACCACTTGCTGGCTGTCGCGGCTCAGATAGGGCTCGCCGCCGCTCACTTTGGGCAGCGAGGCGAGCTGTGCCTCCACGGCACGCTGCAGATTGTCGGCATTCACGCCCAGTTTGGCGTACACAAAGCGCAGCACGCTGTCGCCTTGCTCCTGAATGCCCCAGTAGATATGTTCAGGCTCCACGGCCTGTTGCCCAAGCTGCTGCGCCTTTTGCACAGCCTTCTGCAGGGCCTCACTTGCTTTGATTGTAAATTTGTCCATATTCATAGTTTTATTCTGTTTAAGGGTATAACTTGTTTACACTCCCGACCTCTATTACTCAACACGCGTGCCAACAATCAAAATCTGCCATTTTGTCAGCGCATTCTGCGGACTTGCCATAAGTAAACCGCCGTAACGGCGGCGCTAAGTCCAGATTGCGTATCTAAATCCCTACCATACATTATATATAAGGTATATAGGCGCAAAAGAAACTTTTTTCGTAACTTCGCAAACTGACAAATTGGCACATTATGCAGATAACCGAACTCACAAACGCCAACGGCGAAGCACTAAACGCTATCAACACTCTGTTATTACACCTCTCGGCACACGCCAGCCCCCTCACAATGGAGCAATTGGAGACAATAGCACACAGCAATAGCTCCCACCTATACCTCGCCACCATAGACAATGACATAGTGGGCATGTTCACACTCTGCACCACGCTCCACCCTACAGGCATCACCATCTGGCTCGAAGACTTGGTGCTCTCGCCCGACTATCACGGGCGCGGCCTTGGCAGACAATTGGCAGAAGCCGCTGCCAAGGAGGCACACGCGCTTCTCAAACCGCAGGCGAGTAAACGGTCGTTACGACCGCACTTGATGCTAACCTCGCGTCCGGAGCGCAAAGCCGCCAACAGGATTTACTCCGCGCTGTTCGAGCGGAAGCAAACCAATGTCTATCAGCTACCATTAAGCACATTTGACTGACAAACACCAACAGCCATGACACGAAGCGTACTCCTCTCCCTCGCATTGAGCCTCAGCCTTATTCTATGCAGCGCACAGACCACATCGTCTACCTCCACGCGCACCGCAGCAGTTAGCCTGATGAAGCGAAACGTGCCGCGACTGACAGCCGACACGACATTAAATGCCAAAAAGCTCGTCCGCTGGCGCAAAGAAATGTCGAGAGCTATGGCCAAGCTGATGAACCACCCCACAAAGGAGTTCGCACCTCCGGTAAAAATCGACGAGGCGCAACGAGAAGGCTATCGCATCGAGCGCTGGCAGTCATATCCGCTTCCCGAGAGTGCAGTAAACTTTTATGTACTCATTCCCGACGGCGTTAATGCGGCATCTCCGGCTCGCGGAGCAGCCTTGTGCATACCCGGATTCGGGCAGACAAAAGAGCTGTTGGCAGGCGAGCCGCTCGGAGTCTACGATTTAAGCAACCAATCTGTCTCCGACCAAGACGCTAAGAGCAAGCCCACCCCGAAGAATGCCATGGCGAAGCATTTTGTAGAGCAGGGACTCGTGGCCGTAGCAGTAGACAACCCTTCGTTTGGCGAACTAAGCGACAGCGGAACCGCCGATTATCTCAACACAAGCCGCATACTGCTTGAAGAAAACTGGAACTATCTGGGCTTAACCTCGTGGCAAGACCGCGTAATACTCAACTGGCTCAAGCAGCAGCCCTATATAAATAAGGAGAGGGTTATCGTCAGTGGCTTTTCCTTAGGCACCGAGCCGCTGATGGTGCTCGGCCTGTTAGACAACGACATCTACGCCTTTGTCTACAACGACTTCCTCTGCCGCACACGCGAGCGCATCTTGGTAATGGACAAGCCCGACGCACGCGGCAGCCGCTCCTTCCCCAATTCTATCGAGCACCTCATTCCGGGCTTCCTCATGGAGTTCGATTTCCCCGACATCGTGGCGGCGTTAGCCCCTCGTCCCGTTATCTGCACCGAGGGCGGCTTAGACCGCGACTTCCGCATCATTGAGAAGGTATATCGCAACGCAGGCGCACCCAACGCCTTTGAATATCACCACTATGCCAAGTATGCAGATCCCGCCAGCCGCGTTATGCTCAACGCCGACACCCTGCCCGACAACCTCGATAGAGATACATTCTTCCGTCTGGCCAACGTAGATCCGCCCAACCACTATTTCAAAACAGAGCACGTCCTCCCTTGGCTCGACCGACTCCTCTCGAAATAGGGCAAAGTCTTTCTATAATAATGGGGTCATGTAAACAGGAAGCAGGATAGTTTCCTTATCCTTCTTCAAGTCCTTCGTATAAATCAGATAGCGGCGCTCAACGATGTGGGAAAATTTCTGACAGAACATATCGAGCGACTTATGAGTATTATACCCCGACGATTTCACCTCGATAGGCTGCAGTTTGGCACCGCGCGACAACAGGAAGTCTATCTCGTAACTATGAGTAGCGTCCTTAGCCCAAGTATAGTAGAACAACTTGTTTCCAGCCGCGGCGAGCATTTGCGCAACCATATTCTCGTAGATATATCCGAGATTCGTGCTTAGTTTATCATTCAGCAACTTCTGGTAAATCACATTCTCCGTGTAGTCCTTGTCCCAGAAAGCCAGAGTAACAAACAACCCCGTGTCCGCACAGTAGATTTTGTATCTGCTTATGTCCTTGGTCAGCGACATTCCCACATTCGGGTCGTTTGAATGATAGGCGAAGAGGGTCGTTTTGCTATCCTCAAGGTTTTTAATCAGCTCAAACAGCTTCTTTTCGTCCAGTTCTCCAAGCACAGAATACGGTTTATAGCGATTGTTTGCCTGACTAAGCTGCGACGGAATCTCCATAAACAGCGTCTCCAAGCGCCCCGTAGGGTCCAATTTCTGGAAGTCCTCCTGATATACCTTGATAATATTACGCTTTGCCAAGTCGACCATGCTGAAATTGTTGGTCTCAAGGTAAGCATTGACCGCCTGCGGCATACCGCCCACCAGCATATACAGTCTAAAGTCGCGCATCTTGTAGCGATGCGCCCCGTCAAGCGGCGACATCGTCTCGTAAAACCGATGAAGGAGGGGCATAGTTGCCTCATCGCCCAGCGCCCAGCGAAACTCCTCGTAATCCATCGGATAAAGCGTAACGCGCTCTTCCTCACTGGGTATAGTAATGTGTTTTGTGTTCTTCCTTATGCTGATAAGCGACCCCGTTTCTATATAATCATAGCGACCGTCCTTTACTAAATACTTTATTGCTTGTCGCGCTTGTGGGCATTGCTGCACCTCATCAAAGACAATCACCGACTTACGCTCTTTCAAGACCACGTTATACAGTGCTTGCAGTTGCAAAAAGATATAATCCTTGTTCATTAAGTCATTGAACAACGATTTTACTTCCTCTGACGCCTCGTTAAAGTCAACAAGAATGTACGACTCGTATTCGTTTTTTGCAAATTGCTCAACAAGCGTCGATTTACCCACACGTCGCGCTCCCTCAACCAGAATAGCCGTTTTGCCATGCTGCACGCGTTTCCACTCAAGAAGTCTATCGTATAGCTTACGCCGAAACACTCGTTCCATAAATCGTATAAATTCTTCAATTTCAGCGCAAAAATAACGCATTATCCAATTTTACCGAAATTTTTTACACAGAAATATCCAAAAATACCGAAATGTTTTTGACAAAAACCTCCGAAAATACCGAAATGTTTGCAAAAACATCGTGAATTGGAGCTGTGTTATCGCTCCTAAGGAGCGAAACACGAATAGCGGAAATGAGAGCAAAGCGGACAACCCCGTAGGGGTCGCGAGCCGCAGCCGCTTCGTCGCGCCGAAAGGTGCGAGGGCGGATAACGAAGACGAGAGCGCAGCGTCAATGTTTGTAATTATTTGGTCAATTTTCACGCATCTTGTAAGAAAAATGCTATACACGTTAAATTGAAACAACATAATGCGCGCATTCATTTATATATTGTCGCAAAACACCCAGCATTAGACTTGTAAATAGATGCCCGACAGCTATGATTGCATAACATTTCGGAGTAAACGAACATAGAGTTCGTAATTTTTGTCTACCTTTGCGACAAAATTTCACGATATGCCGAGCAATAAGAACGCACTAAGTCGCTTTATGATTCTTGATAAGATGCTGTCAGACCGGCATCATTATTATGATATTCATGACCTAACGCAAAAATGCAATGAGCAGTTACTTGACGCTGGCTTGCCCAAAGTTAGTCGGCGCTGTATAGAAAAAGATCTTGTCCATATGGAGGCTGCGCCCTTTCGCGCTGTGATTAGCCGCAATCGCATAGAAGGACGCAGTTGTCTGCGCTACGCAAAAGCCGACTTCAGCATCTTTCGCAAGGAACTAAGCGAAGAGGAGCGCCACCTCCTGAGAGAGGTGCTCAACACTATCGGACAGTTTGAGGGTCTGACACATTTCGAATGGCTCGATAGACTTCAGCAGAGTTTGCAAATAGAAGAACAAGCTCGCATTATTTCTTTTGATAACAATCCTTATCTGCAGAACGCCAATCTGCTTGGCAAAATATTTGAGTTGATTTCTAACAAAATAGTCATCAAAATCACTTTCCACACTTTCGTCAACCAACAGCAGCGCGACCAAATCGTGCACCCCTATCTGCTTAAACAATACAATAATCGTTGGTTCTTGATAGGTGCTACCGACGAGGAAAACAAAATCGGGAATTTTCCTTTAGACCGCATTGATGTCGTTACACCGCTGCCTGGAACAACCTATCGCCCCTGCACGGAAGACTTGAAAGAGCGCTTCGAGGATATTGTCGGTATAACTTTACACGAAAACAAGCCTGCAGAGCAAATTGTCTTCTGGGTCAGCAACAAATCAAATGGTTATGTTAAGACAAAGCCAATACACGCCTCTCAAATTGACTACAAAGGAGAGAAAGATGCTGAACTCCGTGAGCAATACCCCAAGCTTGTGCAAGGTACATTCTTTTCTATAAAATGTATCCCCAACTACGAGTTGATACGCGAACTCTGCTCTTTCGGAAAAGAGCTTTTGGTGCTTTCTCCTTCGTCAATCCAAGATGAAATATATATTGCGCTCCAAGCAATGCTTACAAATTATTCCGACTTACGAACATAGGTTTCGAATACACTCACTATTTTTGCAACAGAAAATTATAAAACTATGGCAAATCTTATCAAACGCAATGTGCGAAATGCGCAATCACTCGTGATTAAGCAAAAAGCAACGATTGATATTATCAACTGATAAAGTCTTTTTTCGATGCGGTTACAAGGAAGATGGGAAGCCATTTGTGGGTGTTGTCTCACCTAAGGCTAAGCAACATTTAGACAACGGTGGTAATTGGGAGGATCTCAATGTTGTCGATGTACTGAATACAGATACTAATGTTTGCGTACCTTGTTTGATATTTGTTAGTAAGGCAAATGTTGTGCAAAGTTCTATAGCAAACAAATATGGAGTATTTTCTACCAATACACATCATGCGTACTTAAATACAAAGATTATTATTCGTAATAATACACAGGAGACTATTGTTGTTAAAGATTTAACGACATTAGAAGAATGGAGAGTTAAAGACGCAAAGGATATATTTCTTTCTGCTGGAGAGCATACTTTAATTGCACAAGACACAAAAGTTACGGTTTATGTAGAAGATGCCGTGAAATTTGGCGGAAGTATTCCGAAGAAAGGTTTTGTTTTTGATAACAATCCTTGGGCTTTTGTCGTTATGAGAGATCGACTTTATTCTACTAACATTGAAACAGGGGAAGAAAAGGTTGAATACTCAATAACACCAGATGCGATAGAATCATTTGAACCCTACAATGGTAAACCATGCGAGTATTTTCTTTTCAATACACAAGACGATTATTCTATTTATAATGTGGAAACGGGAAAAGTTATAATGACTTTTACCAACCACATTTATAGCAATAATCATCTTGTAATATATCGCATAAATAAGGGGTGTAATGATGTTGTTGTGTACGATTATCGCCTAAATAATGTTCTTGTGAAATTCAATGGGGCGTATTCTGTTGGAAACAAATTATATTACATTAATGATAGTAAGCTTTACGGATTTAATCTTGTCTCAAATGAAATAAGTATCATTAGTGCCGTAGGGGAAATCCTTGAAGATTTTTTTCTTTACGAAAGCTATTTAATAAAACTAACAAGGTCTAATGAAAATACTAAGACCTATATGTTTTATTATCTATGTAATGATAAAAATACTATATCCTCCACCACATTAACGCTTCCGTATTACATTGACTCTTGGTTAGGATATTCTAAAGGAAGATTGGCAAAATCACAAAAAAAATACAGGTCTTTTATACAAACATTATCTGCAGAACAAAAAGCTTTTAGTCTTAGCCATAATGAATTTTTTATAAAAGTGAATGCTCTTGAAATAGACAGCGAGAATGTTGGACATATAGTGAAACTTCAAGGAGAATTATTGTCTTATCCGTCAATCGGCGTCATTCCTTCTTTTTCCATCACTGCAAAAGTGTCAGGACAAATAGATTTTCAAAATCGCATTATGGAAAAACCAATAAGCTCTAACCTGTCTAAAGAAAAAGTTCAAGATAAGACGCATAATACATTCCCAATTCCAAAAGAAGAAACCCTATTAGGCGAATCTTCTTCTGGCAATATAGCTGTTACCTTTGTGAATAATCGTCTTTGCATTAGAAATCGCCAATATAATTCACAGCAGTATATTTTGCAAAACATATTTGATGCGACTAGATATGAAAGTGCTTATTTTACGAGTGATGGTAAGCATGTAGTATTGAAAAATATAAATAACGAATTCTGCATACATGGCTTTGAGAATATGAGTGTATGCGAGTTTGATATTGAAGGGCTAACTGTACCCCAAATGGTAGGATTTAATGGTTACAAGCCGTTAATAGAATTAGATAATACTCGACAGCCCATATGGCGAGATCCTATTACATTTAATCTTATAAATGAGACGGAGCTATCTAATCGCATATTTATGAGTGTAGATGGGGCATTTTCCGCTCGAAATAATTTTATCTCTAAATATTACGATAGAATAAAAAATCGTGAAATTTCCGAAGAAGAATATTCTGAAAGAAAAAAGAAATATAATTTCGCCCCAAATGACACAAAAGAAGAGAGAGAACAAAAGATTCAGAGGAGAAAACAATTATATAATTATACAGGAAAAGAAATACTCTTTTTTCATATTATTGAAAAATGGCATAGAATAATAAGTTCAGATAATCAGTCATCGAAGATAGAAAGGGAGAAGACGCTAACACGAATTATAACTTCAGAAATTGAAGATTTTCTTAATTGCAAAGATGATTTCACTTCGTTATTTGTTGATAGACTTGACTATGTCGTCTACAGAAACGAACATACACAGGCCGAGAAGGAGCTGTTGATAGAACGTAATGTGTGGTATCTTAACTATGTGTCATTTTCTTACGATTCACGCTATCTTGCCCTTGCTGCAAAATTGAAAGAAGATGAATTTAGAAATTTTGCTGCTGGTGTCTTTGTTTTGTATGACTTACAAGAAGAAAAAGAAATTATTCGTCAAGATATAGATTCTGGACTATATGCGGTCTGGATGACTTTATTTAGTAAAGATGGCAATGTTGCTTATTATGATAGTAGGCCTCATGCTTTTATAAGGACAAAAGATTCGAATTATTCCGCACTTTATGAGATTTCAGACAAAAGCCTTTTGTGCTGCAGTCCATCTGGAAGGTTTATTGCGTTTTCAGACCAGAAATATATAGACTACACTCATCACCCCGAAGAGAATTGGGGGCATCAACCATCGGGAAATGTGTTCATACACGAGATGAAAAATGTAAAACAACCAATCGAACAGTTTAATGATTTTGGAGAGGGGATTTGCGGAATTGCATCTCGTGCAGGAAGTATTGCGTCTGCAGCCTTTTCGACTGACGAAAAACGGCTATTGGCTGTAGGAACAGATGGAGTGGTTGTTATAAGAAACCTACATTTAGACGAGAACTATATTAAAATTAAATAGCATGAAACATCCACAACAACTAACTACAAAAAGTGCATAATTTTCAGTTAAACGAACATAGGTTTCTAAAACACTTATTACCTTTGCATAACCAATAGCGGTCTTTGATAAGTTTGGAAGTCAAAACAATATTTTGAAATCGTCTGGCGTGGCAACAGCCCTGTACGCCGCAAGAAGTACAGATTCGCCTGGCGTCTCTCACCTTTTCGGAGCGTGAAGAGATAACAATGTTAGAGAGTGAATCACAACTGTAGCACAGTTGTGCCGTTAATCTAATAATAAGATGTTATTATATTTTAATCATAAATTATTTATGATTAAATATGATTTCTAACGAAATCTGTTATATAAAGAAAAGAACTTTTGACTTTACTAGACATCAAAGACCGCTTAATTGTTATAAAACAAAGAAATGGATAAACAACTCATAGCAGCCGCAGTAGCCAATCTCACATCAAAACAAGACCTTCTTCGTCTCCTCAATGAAATCAAACGAGACCAGATGAGTGACGCAGGGATTAATATGCCTAAGTTTTATCCATTCACTATGACACATTTGAATTACTATTGTAATCCAAACCATACTTATCTTCGATATAAACAATTTAAGATTAGAAAGAAGTCGGGCGGATTTAGGCAGATAACAGCTCCTCTCAATACCAGTTTCAAGTTGATGTTGCAGGCTGTTAATGAAATACTGAAAGCACTTTATACACCCTCCAAGTACGCAATGGGTTTCGCGGAAAATCGTTCAGTTGCAACCAACGCAGCGGTGCATCAAAAGCAGAACTATGTCTTTAACCTCGACTTGCAGGATTTCTTCCCCAGCATAGAGCAGGCAAGAGTGTGGAAGCGTTTGCAATTAAAGCCGTTTAATTTTCCTAAACCTATCGCCAATATTCTGGCAGGCTTATGCGCGATGCGTAAGCAGCAAAAAAATCCCGACGGAACAACTACAACAGTATATGTCCTGCCTCAAGGCGCGCCAACATCGCCAATCATTACCAATATGATTTGCGACAATTTAGATAGGAGGTTGGCTGGGCTCGCACGCCGCTTCGGTTTGCGCTACACAAGGTATGCCGACGACATAACCTTCAGCTCCATGCACTATGTTTACGCAAAAGATGGAGAGTTCCGCATCGAGTTGCGCCGTATCATCTCCGAGCAGGGATTTACTATCAATGCCGACAAAACACGCCTGCAAAAGAACGGAGCGCGCCAAGAAGTTACGGGTATTATTGTTAACGAAAAAGTCAATGTCGCCAAGCAGTACTCTCGCAATATTCGTAATCTGTTATATATCTGGGATCGTTATGGTATTTCGGTGGCTCGCGCTCGTTTTATTGTTGCATATAAAACAGATAAAGGAGCTACAAAGAAAGAAATCCCCGATATGGTTAATGTTATACTCGGCAAGTTGATGTATTTGAAAATGGTAAAAGGCGAGAATGACCGGGTTTATACAAAGTTAAACGACAAATTCCGCACTTTAGTTACAAGAGATTTTTCGTCAGACAAGACCAATATTTATGGCATCAACTATATAGAAACATTGCCTGTTATGCAGTTTGAGAAGATTAACGACACCGCAATCTCAATCGTGCACAAAGACGGTAAACCGCGCTATGGCACTTTTAGTTTAGCCGAGCAAACTCAACTTGCCTCTGTTAGCAAAGCAATAAAGGAGGCAGACGAAACAAAAAAGGATCGTCTTTCTATTTCTGCCTGCCGTGATGCTAACGGAAAGCATTTCTGGCACATACATTACAATCGCAAAAACACAAAGCCTGCTCCACCAATCGTAGATGTTGATGAATTAAATTATTGCTTGGAACAATTAATAGAACCAAGATATGGAAAATAGAATACACATTACCATTCAGAATATTAAGTTATTGGCGCAACAAAATCCTATGTTCCGTCAAGAAATGCAAAAAATATTTGGAGCACCTATTGACATCCCTTTACCTCAAGTTGTAAGCTCTATAGAAAATAATATTTCTGCAATAAGACAAGCATTAGAGATTAAGGCACAAAACAGTATCTCCTATGACTTTGTAAAGGAGCAACGATTGCGAGACCAATTATACATTGATAACCTTCGAATGGAAAACGCAGCACTAAATTTGAAAGAAAAAGAAATCGATAGGTTTTATATATTTTGCGTAAACGCGTTTTACCAGATTGAGAATATTGTAAACTATTATTTCTATGTAAACTTCCCAGACATAGAAGAGTTGTTAAAGACATTAGAGAGGTATACCGCACAAGAGAAAGAAAAATATAGATATAAACGCCCAAACCCCATAGGTGATATAACGGTAGCAGATATCCCGATATTCTATAAATTAAACGCAATCTGCAATATCCTATTCTTTTTCGATTCTTCCGTAAAAATCAACTTAAGCAATCTCCGTCAAATTAGAAATCTTGGAGAACATAGATGCCATATTCTCATTGAGGAAAACGATAAAAAAAATAGATTACATGAGTTTTTCCAGAAAAAAACTTTTACTGATGTAAGAAACCTTCTGAGACGATTTGTAAATGTTGTGAAAAATTCTGTAAAGCAGCAAAAAATAACAGGAACAGATTTCAATGATTCTACAAACCAGCAAATCACCATTGAAGGAACTATTCAAACCCTTCTTCCGGGCTGTTGTTTTGTGTCATATAACAATAACACTAAGCTATTACCACTCAATTTATTTGAAAAAGTAAAGGGGCATAAAGCAGGAGACCCTATAATAATACATCTTCTCAGCGAAGAAATAACAGACATCACATTTCCAGAATAGAAGAACATTAAGAAAATTAATAATATTCTGCAAATTTTCAGATATAGGCATCTCGCATTGCGAGATGCCATTCTTGCGTTATTTAACCTCGTGCGCACGCAACTAATGTCGTGGTAATAATCGCGCGAAGCGCGGTATACCGACTAATATATGGCAAGAGCGTAGCGGACAACCCCGTAGGGGTCGCGAGCCGCAGTCGCTTCGTCGCGCCGAAAGGCGTAGGGGCGGATAGCGAAAGCGAGAGCGCAGCGTCAATGCTCCTCAAAATTATACCTAACCCTCTCAAAGTTCATAGAAAAGGTCTCCACGCACGATTTTTGAGCCTCGGCGTTTGTTTTTTCATCGTGAAACTTTAAAAATTC
>JAFLUU010000080.1 GCA_022508585.1 Prevotellaceae bacterium
CAACGCCCTTGGCGCTAAATAGAGCAGCCGCCGGCACATCGAGTGCCGGCGGCTGATTTTGTTGATGCTTGTTGGCGGTATTGAAGCAGGGAAAACAGGTTGCAAAATTGCGAAAAAGGGAGAATTGTTGCGGCTGTATTGATAAAAGTTGCTAAGATACAGAGTTTACATATAAACTGCTTAGCACGAGGTATGATACTGCTTGGAGAAGGTTAGGTATATATTATGTATGAAATGTCTGCGCATCGGGAAACGGACAATCGTAAGGGCGTCAATATGCAAGGCGGAGGGTTGTCGCTCCCTTATTGTACTGATTTACTACAAAATGTATGCTATCGCGTCCATGGACGAGGCGATCGGCATAGCTGCGCAGAGGACAAGATAAATAAATGGTGCGAGTGAAAGCCTCTTGGTCGCCATTCTGATCATGATACAGATGCAGCGTGAGAATGTTGACGCCGGTCAATTCGTCGGTAACGATGCCTCCGTCGACATAGGCGACGATATGAGGCGTGTCCTTGCCCTGCACAAGCATACGGGCGTTAAGCCAACTGCCGCCGCGCCAGATTGCTTGAATTTCGCAGGGATCTGTCTTTATGGTGAGGTTGGTGGTGTCGATGATTGGCTCACTCGACAAAGCCTCGGCGGCGGAATAGATGGTGGCGCGACCATTGTCGGCCAAGGTGTAGACGCAAACGCAACGGTAGGTGGTGTCAGGGCGCGCTGTGATATTCGTTGCCTCAAGGTTCAGCGTGCGTCCATCGTCTAAGAGCATGGTTGCGACCTGCCCCGAGGCGTCGGTGTACAACTCGGCGAAGTCTGTGATATAGGCCGGCGCCCAAGAGTCATCGTCGGAGCAGGAGACGAAAAACCCAAGAGAGGCTAAACACAAAACATATAAGAGTTTACGCATGTCTTCTTAGGCTTCTGCAACGCGGCTCTTGTAGTAATTGAACAGCGGATTGGCGTACATCAGCAGCAGCTCGAGGCGCAAGAAATCGACATCGGGATTAGCTAAATCAACGAGGGCGATACGCTCGTCGATGTAACGAACGAAGGCGGCCTTCTGCTCCTCGCTGTATTGGTCTGCAGGGAAATCGACATTCATATCCGCTGGCAGACAATTTTCTGCCTTAAGCATTGCGGCGGCGATGTAGTTGGAGGGGAAGAGCTTGTAATTCTTGTGTATCTCGGCGTTAATCTTGTCGCGCAGTAGCAGAAAGATGTCGTTGTTGGGCGTGTTTGGGTCAATGGTGTCGAGCCACGGATTGAGACAGGGGGCGGCTTTGTAATGCACCTCGCCCTTCCAACCGAAGATGCCGGTGCGCATGTTTATAAGGTCGTCGTTCGGTGCTTTCTGATGCTCCGGATTGTCGCGCTTCTGCTGCATCTCCTTGGCTTTGAGGTAGTCGCAAGGGTCGTACTCGTAGGAAATGGCTGTCGGCACGAGATTCAGTTGCCGCAAGCGATTGATGAGACTGCCCTCGCCGCCCATGCCAAACATCTTGATGACACTGCGCTGCGTGATGTCGTTGGAATCCTTGGCGCGACCTTGACGCTGTGCTATCCAGATGTTTTCCTTCTTCTGCTGAATGGCATAGTGCATATAACCGCTAATCTGAATACTGCTGGCGAGCTGCTGGCGAATGGTCAGGCCGCGATGAACAATGAAGGACTTGTTGATGCGCACCAACTTCTCTATCCACGGATAGATGAGGAGATTATCTCCTATGGCTATCTCGGTGGTATTGCTGAAACCGTTGTCCAACAGCAAGATGCTGAGGAACGCACTGTCAAGAACAATGTCGCGATGATTGCTTATGAAAGTATAATTGCCCGTCTTATCGACAGCCGTACAATCCATGCTTAGCCCACTGCTGTGCTCGGCAGCCAACTGTTTGAGAAAGGGGTAGCAAAATGCCTTCTGGAAGTCGAGCGATGTTTTGCAGGCGCGAGCCTGTGCGGCAAAGACCTCAAACGGCAGCTGCGGAAAGACTATCGTGATGACATCGCGGAAATGCGGGTCAGCGATTAGCTCCTCTATCATAGCAGGCAACTCCTCCGATGTATAGGGGCGAATGTCATCAAATTCGTGAGGAATCATATTGAATGAAATATCTTTGTTTCGTGAAATATGGTCAGTTATTCTCCTAACTTGGAGCTCAAGACCTCCTTAAGAGTGCTCGATGATGTCGGTCAGCACATCACGCGGCTCCAAGCCGGCGGCGCGTATTTGCTGCGGAATGAAACTCGTTGCAGTCATGCCGGGCGTAGTGTTGACCTCGAGCATATTTATTGTCTCTTTGCCCTTCGTGCCGGTCAGAATGTAGTCGATACGGATAATGCCGCGGCAACCGAGGATTTCGTAAATGGCAGCGGTTAGTTTGCTGACGCGCTCTGCCGTTTTCTCGTCGATTCTGGCAGGAGTAATCTCGTCGACTTTTCCGTTGTACTTGGCATCATAATCAAAAAACTCCTGCTCCGTTACAACCTCGGTGATTGGCAGCACATGAACCTCGCCGTTAGTCTTATAGCAACCGCAGGTAATCTCCGTGCCGTCGAGATAAGCCTCTATCATCACATCGCTGTCTTCGGCAAAGGCGACTTCAAGCGCAGGGCGCAGCTCTTCTATCGTCTTGACCTTGGTAACGCCAAAAGAACTGCCGTCATCTGCCGGCTTGACGAAGCACGGCAGCCCGACTTTGCCGATTATCTCCTCCTCGCTGAGCGCATTTTCCTGCCCTTTGCGCACCAACAGGCTTTCGGCCACGGTGATGCCGTAAGAACGCAGGTAGTTGTTAAGAACGAACTTGTGAAAAGTCAAAGCCTCGACGAGAACTCCACTCGTAGAATAGGGAATGCGCAACAACTCGAAGTAACCTTGCAGAATACCGTTCTCACCCGGCGTTCCGTGAATGGTAATGTATGCAAAATCGGGGATTATTTTCTGTACTTTGTCGGGATTTTCTGAACAAGGCACGATAAACGAGAAATCGTTGCGGTCGATGGGCAAACGCTCGCCGCCGGACAAAATTACTTCCCACTTCCGTGCGCAAAGTTCTACGATGTAGCAGTCATAACGCTCCTTATCCAAAAACGAGTAGATGCCATCGGCGCTACGCATCGAAACGCCGTGTTCCGAGCTGTCGCCACCGCAAACTATGGCTATAACTTTTTTCATATTATCGTTTGTCTGTTTTGTTTGATTCATTGTTGTTGTGCTAAATCCTCCCACGCCTCTATCAGCCCGGCAAAATCTGCCGCCCAAGGCGAGTCGAAGTTCATCGCTTCGCCGGTGGTGGGGTGTGTAAAGCCCAGCGTTTTGGCGTGCAGAGCCTGGCGCGGACAAATTTCAAAGCAGTGCCGCACGAATTGCAGGTAGTTGCCGTCGCGAATGCCGCGTAGTATCTGGTCGCCGCCGTAGCGAGCATCGTTAAAGAGGGGGTGACCGATGTGTTTCATGTGCGCTCTGATTTGATGCGTGCGCCCTGTTTCCAGACGACACTCCACCAGCGTTACAAAGTTGTAGCGGCGCAGCACACGCCAGTGAGTAACGGCACTTTTGCCCTCGTCTGAATCCGGAGGGAAGACCGTCATCTTCAACCTGTCCTTCGGGTCGCGTCCTATGTTGCCCTCTATGCGTCCTTCGTTCTCGTTGAAGTCGCCCCAGACCAGAGCGTTGTACAGACGCGAGGTCGTCTTATTGAAGAACTGCACCCCCAACTTCGTTTTCGCTTCAGGCGTTTTGGCAATAACGAGCAGGCCGCTGGTATCCTTGTCGATGCGATGTACCAGCCCCACCTCGGGGTCGTTGGCGTCGAAGGTCGCATCATCTTTCAAGTGCCACGCCAGAGCATTGACCAGCGTGCCGGTAAAATTGCCGCAGCCCGGGTGTACAACCAAACCGGCAGGCTTGTTTATAACCATCAGCTGCTTGTCTTCGTACACCACATCGAGCTCAATGTCCTCCGCCTCGATAGTAGTCTCGTGGCGCGGACGATCAAGCATCAGCGTAACGATATCTTGAGACCTGACCTTGTAGTTACTCTTCACACTCTGACCATTGACATGGATAAAGCCAGCCTCTGCCGCCCGCTGAATGCGGTTACGCGAGGTGTCCTGCAAGTGTTCGAGCAGAAACTTGTCCACTCTGAGCAGCCCCTGGCCTTTATCAGCCACTATACGAAAGTGCTCGTAAAGCTCGCTATCCATTATGTCAGAATATCTCAAAAAAATCTCCTAAGTTGAAACCTATAGTGTCGCCCTCGTCTTGGGGGAAGTCCAGCTCGTCCATCATAGTGTAGCCGTTGCCAACCACAAGGTGCAGCGGCTCGTTGATGTCGATGCGGGTGCCGACCGCCACATTGCGTCCGTTGTACTTAACCGAGTAGACCCAGTCCTTTTCACCGTCTATGTATTCCGGCTCGCCCACAGTGAAACCCATAGAGCGCAACTTGGCGGTTGCTTCGCGCACCGACATATTGTCCGCCACATCAGGCAGCACCAGCGTGGGCGCCTGGTCGGAGTTTACCGTCAGTCCCACAGTGCGACCGACCTTCACATAGTTGCCGGCGTGCTGCGTTTGCGAGCATACCAGGCCCGGGGCAAGCTCACGCTTGTACACCGAGTCGCGCACCTCGCCGTAGAGGTGCAGCGCGTCTAACCGCTCCATCGCTTGATTGACAGTCAGTCCGCTAAGGTCCGGCACCGCAACCTCTTCATTGTGGAGCGTATACTTAACGCTTGCCCAATAAGCTCCGCTCACAAAGAGAGCCAACACAATCAGCATCGCCAGCACATTTTTCCAAAGCGGATACTTATTTACCCTCTTTTTCTTGGTAGATTCGTCCGTCGGCACCTTTATACTTTTGTCCTCCATACCACTTTACCTATAAGGATATACAAAGGTAGCACTTTTTTGACATATCAGCGCCTTTACCTCCTAAAAATACATTTTTATGAAAAATAAACACATGCGCACAGAAGTAATAATACTTGTGCACACGTGTTTATTTTTGCGAGTACATATTCAGTTTATTCGTCCACGCGCAGCCTTAACGGCTGAGTTATTTAACTACAGCGCGTGTTTAGTTATTTTTTAACCTTTGCACGACGTTGTATGTAAATATGGCCTGGCTGAGTGTGGAGCACTCGCTCGCCTCGCAGGTTGTAGACGTGTCCATCGTCGTGAAGCTCTGGACTATGATTGGGAGCAGCGGAATTAACACCATCTACGATATTATCAAAATCAAAGACATACGTGCTAAGGTCGGGCATGTTGTCAGTATAAGGGAGATAGATGTTATTAGCCGACACGAGCGAAACGATAGGCTTCTTCATCACAGGCTTATCGCCCTCGGTGCTGAGAGTATAAATCGTTTTCTTGTCGAGATTGGTGGTGCGAGTGTAAACACCTCCAAACGCATTACGCATCGTAAGTGCCGCAGCATCTACCGAGACTTGCAACTCGTATTTCTGGCGGGCATTGCCGCGCAACAAGACTGGAGTTCGGGGCGGAATAATGCCTGTAAGCTCCGTCAGCTTCACGACTCCATCTTGTGTAACGTGATTAGCGACATAAGCCTGCAAGCCTTCGGGCAGAGTGATTGCGAAGTCCACATATAGACCGCTAACTCCAACGCTATTAAGCGTAACATTGATACTAGAACAGGGCTCAAGATACCATGTTGCGCCCTCGTGAGTAAGCGAAACGGTCTTGAGTGGCGAACTACCAGCGCCGATAGCAGGAGCGTAATTCTGGGCGCGAGAAATGAAATACTTACCCCACTCTTTCTCGGAGAGAACGAGCGTTCCGCTCTTTGTATGGTCATCAGTCAGCACAGGTTGCGAGCCTGTCTGGTTGCCAAGCGGCTTCAGGACAAGACCTTGGGCATTAAGCGTATAACCGCCGTTCTTAGAACGCAAGTTCCAAAGTTGAGCAGGGCCGTTGTCTGCCGTTTGACAGTAGAGATACTGGTCATTAGCGGTGCTAAGATAAGGAGTAGAGTTATTCTCATCAGTAGACTTGATACGATAGAGCGTAGTGGCAGGCTCAAACTCCACAATGTCGGCATTTTCCACAGCTTGAATGAATGCCTGTGGGTCTGCGTCGGCATTATCGTAAGCTGCCTGCAAAGCATCGCGCGCAGCCTCGTTGACAAAGCCGCCGACAACGCCTACAGGAGCGTTAATCATATTGGCAAAGCCATTTTTGTAGCTGACAATCTTATCCAACTGCTCGGTAATGAACTGGAGCGAGTCGCGCACGCTCACAGGCTGGCGCAGCTGGTAGTTATCATACACTAAGAACTGACTATAGATGCTGCCACTAAGCGTAGAAATTCCGCCTGCCTCATTCGCGGAGTTAACGCCAACTGCATTGTTACTGGTAGCGAAGATAAAGCCGCGACCATAGGCTCTAACTTCGAGCGACTGGGGAGTATCAGCCAGCATACCGTCTGCCGAGAAGTTAAGCCATTTGCCGAGTCCGATGTTATAAAGGTAATAGCCGCTGTAGTGCTCATCGTGCAAAATCATCCAGTTACAAAGCGGGTCGCTGATGTCAGCAACAGGCTGGAACTGGCTGAGCGCACCGTTGGCCGTAGCTCCAAGAGTGGATAGCTGGCCGTCTTCGGTGGCGCAGAGCGTGCCATGACCGTTCATGTTCTGCAAGACATAGGCACGCTGACTACTAAGGTGGATTTTGTTAGCCACTCGTCCATACTTATAGTATGTACCATTTTCAGCCAGGCGCTTAAAAGCCTGCGCAAGGGCATGATAGTCGGTGCAGTTGCCATTATCGTAAACCTCAGCAAGCTCTTGCACGTCAGCCTTGGAGTAATGATTGAGCGTGCCGGCTTCATCTATGTTCTTGCGCGCCAACTCCATGATGCGCTCGGGCACATAATCGCCACGGAAGCGCAATTCGTTGAACATAAGGTTGTTCAGTGTAAACGGATGATAGAAACGCAGCTTCACAAAGCGCGTTTTCACTGCTTCTGGAAAACTAACATTGGGGCGGTCGATACCAGTGCGTATCTCAAGGCTGTCAAACACCGTTGTCCACTCGTTTCCGTCCTCCGAGGTCTGCAAATCCACATAAAGGCAACGATAATCATACTTGTAAGCCCAATAGAAATTGAGTGAAGTGAGCGTCTGCTCCTCCTTAGCCTCAAAAGCGAGAGTATAAGGGAAGCCTCTGCCGCTGACCCAAGCCGTATTTTCGTCGCCGTCGATGAGTTTAGACACCTGGCTTGCATCTGTGCAATGGGCAGCGACAGGAGTCCACGTCGAGCCGGGAATATTATCGGCAGTCTGGTCTGCTTGCGTGTTGAACAGGATGCGCTGGTCGCGCTTGATTGAAGCATCGATGAGGCTCTCAAGACGAGCGATGTCGATAGTATCGACAAAGCTCATATCGCTGGCAAGAGCAACGGTCTTGGCGCTATCTGTCTGCAGGCCGTAGCCGCCCATCTCGAAGAAGAAGCAGTTGTCATACTCCTCGCTGGCGCCACGCCCGTAGTCGTAGTGAAAATCGCGGTCGTAGACATCATCACCATAGCTGACACGATTGCGAGAGTACCACTTGCCGCTGTTAGCCGCACGCATGGCGGGATGACGGAGGAAAGAGCGATGCTTAAACTGGCCGGCATAAGTCGTAAACGGCTCCATAAAAGCACCCCACCCAGGCATCATGTTGTTAATGCCCGACCCACGGATTGTAGCGAGGTAGCGCCACTCCGACTCGTCGTGCATCTTGTAGAAACTGGAGCAGATAGTGTTCTCGTAGTTGAACACCGTGTCGCGTCCGTCGCTGGTCTTGCCGTAGACAGTGATAGCTTCGGGTATAGTGTTCTGCAAAAATTGCACCCACTTGTTAGGGCGCCACCATTTGGTCTGATCTTTAAGCATAACCGAGGCCGAAGAACCTTCACCGCCGGCGTGAGTATGCACAGCATCGGGGTGGCCGGTCATAACGCCGGACTGCATGTATTCAGGCAGGTTGGGGTCTTCGTCCATGTTGGCAGCGTCCCACACCGACATCAGTACCGAGCGGTTAAAGTCGTCATCACCGACCTTACCCACGCTCTGCATACCCATATAGCCGCTCAGCGTGCCGAGAGTCATGTAGAACGTGCCGGGATAAGAGTACTCCTGCGGCACCATGCCCTCCACGTAAGCCCAGTCGTAGGCATTACCCGTAGGAGCGTAAGGGTCAGTGGAAGCGAAGTCGCCCATGTGGGGCGAAGTGCCACCAAAGTTGCGCGGGATAAGTACAGGCTTGGAGCTCTCGCGCTGAAACTCGAAACGCTTGATATTCTTCACATACGACCAGTTGGGTGAGCTAATCTCCACGCGGTAGAACTCATCGGCAGGGAAGCTAATAGTGCCGAAAAGGTCGTCGAGATGTTCCTGCGACGAGATGCCGGTATTGCCAATACTATTCTCCGCCAACACTTCGCCCGTGGTGGGACGGATAAGGCGGATATTCATCTGCGCCTGGCGGACATAAACGTTAGTCCACACAATGGTAGCCTTCACTTTGCCCTCGGGAATGCGCCAATAGTAGGCCAGCACGATGTCATTATCCTTCGGCATCTCAGACATCGTGCCACCGCTAGTGGGAGCGTCGTACCACTTGCCATCTTTCTCGCGATAGCAATAATTAGCCACGATGTTGTCAACGGTAGACTGCCAGTTTTGGGCAGCAACATCCAGCGCAACGCTACACAGCAGCGCAAAAAAAACAAATCCTTTTTTCATTATAATAATATTAAAGCCGGAGCGCAGATGTAGCTACGACACATCTGTTCGTCTCCGGCTCGATTAGCTGTAAATAACTCCGTTTACTTCGCGCGGTTCACATAAGAGCCATCACGAGTGTCCACCTCGATAAGCTCGCCCTCGTTGATAAAGAGAGGCACACGCACCGTAGCACCCGTCTCCACAGTGGCAGGCTTAGTAGTGTTGGTAGCAGTGTTACCCTTCTCGCCGGGCTCGGTATAAGTGATCTTGAGCACAGTCTTCACAGGCATCTCCGCATAGAGAATAGTATCAGTGTCAGCATCAGTTACCACCTCAACGATGTCAGACTCCTTCATATAATCAACACCGGTAATCATATCACGAGCAATCACCACATCGTCCCACGTCTCCTGGTTGAGGAAGTGCAAGTCAGCGCCCTCAGCATAGCTAAACTGATAAGGACGACGCTCCACACGCACATCTTCCAGAGCCTCACCGATGTTAAAGCGACGCTCCAGCACATTACCATTCACTACATCCTTGAGCGTAGTGCGCATAATGGTGTTACCTTTACCCGGCTTCACGTGGAGGAAGTCAATACAGAAGTACAACTTTCCGTCAAGGCGGATACAAGTACCTTTCTTAATGTCTTGAGATTTAATCATTGTAATTGATATGTTGTTAAATTATAATAATCATTCAGACTCACTATCACTCGCCCCAGTTCTAAACTGGACTTAGACATAACACAGTCGTCACGACCGCGAAGATACAACAAAAATGTCAAAAAGCACATATACAAGACTCAAAAACAATTAGAAACTACATTTTTCTGCCCAATTACGATTTTTTGCACCCCTAAACATTGCTAAAACAAAAAAAAATCTTAATTTTGCACTCGCTTTGTGCACACTATGCGTGCTAAAGCCATACAAAAACGAAAACTAAAAAACAGAAATACAGCTATGAAAAGAACATTTCAGCCCCACAACCGTAAGCGTAACAACAAGCACGGTTTCCGTCAGCGCATGTTAACCAAGAATGGCCGCCGAGTGCTGGCTTCACGTCGCGCAAAAGGTCGCAAGAAGCTGACCGTGTCCGACGAAGTTCACGGCAAGCGCTAAGCATCCTAAAGATGCTCTCATATCGACAAGCGTAGCATCTTTATCCTTAGCACTTTTCACGTTAGATATTGCATAAAGCAGGCCTCCCCACCACAACGGGGAAGCCTGCTTTCAGCGTATAATCGTTAGCCATGCCTGCACTCGGCACTCCAACAACCATACACCTTATTTATATACGCACAAACAAGTGAGCGAGAGACCTTATGCAGAACCTCTCGCCCACCCCACTCTTTCGCTATCGCCTCAATCGCTTACAGTTACATCGCACAGCGATTTCCGACCGCGCACTACTTTACCACAACCTTCTT
>JAFLUU010000081.1 GCA_022508585.1 Prevotellaceae bacterium
CCCCACGCCTTTCGGCGTGACGATGCGGCTCCGGCTCGCGACCCCTACGGGGTTGTCCGTTTCGCTCTCGCAGTTGTTTTGTTCGTGCACCGCTCTACGAGCGACGTTCACGACAACTGTTGTTTCGCCTGCGCTTTTCGCACATCGCCTGCGACGACTGTGCTGCTGCGGGTTGTGTATGGGTCGCGAAGGCTGCGCCGTTCTACGGATTTAGAGACCTTTTGTATGCACCTGCATGACGTTTGATAACGCTTTGAGTGGTTTAGGTGCTTGAAAATCAATCTATCTTTAAGATAGTTTGGTTGTTCGCTCGTTTTTTACTAATTTCGCACCCAAATAAACGCGTTTAAGATGAACAATATATTCAAAGGTTTGGGCGTGGCGCTGATTACTCCGTTTTGTGCGGACGGCAGTGTCGATTTCGCTGCGCTGCAAAGCTTGATTGACTACCAGATTGAGGGCGGCGTCGACTTCCTGTGCGTGCTCGGCACCACAGCGGAAACGCCCTGCCTTACTTCGCAGGAGAGAATGGCGGTGAAAGATGCTGCCATAGATGCCGTGAATGGCAGGGTACCCGTTCTGCTCGGTATGGGCGGCAATAACACGGCGGCTCTCGTTCAGGAGATTAAGGCGTTCGACTTTCGGGGCGTAGACGGCATTCTCTCGGTCGTGCCTTACTACAACAAGCCGTCGCAGGAGGGTATGTGTCTGCATTTTAAGTCTGTTGCCGAGGCTGCAAGCGATGTGCCGGTGGTGCTCTACAATGTGCCCGGACGCACGGGCGTGAATATGCTGGCCGACACTACTCTCAAGTTGGCGCGCGAGGTGGATAATATCGTTGCCGTCAAGGAGGCGAGCGGCAATGTAGAGCAGATTGTGAGCATTGCGCACAATGCGCCCGAGGGTTTCGGTGTGCTGAGCGGCGATGATAGCTTGACTTGCGGGTTGGTGGCCGAGGGTGCCTGCGGCGTGATTTCGGTGGTCGGCAATGCTGTGCCGAGGACATTCGCGGAGATGGTTCACTGCGCCTTGGAGGGCGATAGTGCTGAGGCTCGCGAGATTGACGGCGCGCTGAAGGAGCTTTATCGCCTTGCTTTTGCTGACGGCAACCCTGCGGGCATCAAGGCGCTGCTTGCCCACAAGGCTTTGTGCCGCAATGTGCTGCGTCTGCCGCTTGTGGCTGCGTCTGCTCCTGTGGCTGAGGCGCTCAAGGCATTTGCCGGTGTGGATTAAAAAGAGTTAAATTGATTTACCATTTGACAATGTGCCATTTACGATTTATTTACAATGGAAACAATTTGGCAATGGAGATAAATTGCAAAATGAGAAAATGAATAAATAAATTGTACATTGTAAATAGCTAAATAGTAAACATAAATATTATGGACAATAATGTAGATATTCGCAGCCTTAACGAGCTGATAGAAAGCAAATCGGCTATTGTTACCAACATCAAGACCGGAATGAGTCAGGTGCTGGTGGGACAGGGACACTTGGTCGACAGTCTGCTGGTTTGCCTCTTGAGCAACGGCCATGTGCTGCTGGAAGGTGTGCCCGGTCTCGCCAAGACGCTCGCCATCAAGACGCTTGCCGGCATTGTCGACGGCAGTTTCAAGCGTATCCAGTTCACTCCGGACTTGTTGCCCGCCGATGTGGTCGGCACTATGGTGTATAGCCAGAAGAACGAGGAGTTTATGGTCAAGCAGGGGCCTGTGTTTGCCAACTTTGTGCTGGCAGACGAGATAAACCGCGCGCCGGCGAAGGTGCAGAGCGCGCTGCTGGAGGCTATGCAGGAGCGACAGGTTACGATAGGCAAGGAAACTTTCCGTCTGCCCGAGCCTTTCCTTGTGCTTGCCACTCAAAACCCCATAGAGCAGGAGGGTACATATCAGTTGCCCGAGGCTCAGGTGGACCGCTTCATGCTTAAGGTTATTATCGGCTACCCGACGATAGAGGAGGAGCGCCAAGTGGTGGACAATCACATCAAAGGCAAGAGCCAGGAGGTGCGTCCGCTGGTGAGCGTCAAGGATATTGTGGAGGCGCGCGAGGTGGTGAAAAAGATTTATGTGAGTGAGGAAATCGAGAAGTATGTTACCGACATCGTGTTCGCCACTCGCTATCCCGAACGCTACAATCTGGGCGACATCAAGCAGAATATCAGCTTCGGCGGCTCGCCGCGTGCCAGCATCAACCTCGCTTTGGCTGCCCGCGCCTATGCTTTCCTCAAGCACAGGGGGTATGTTATACCCGACGACGTGAGGGCTACGGCTCACGACGTGCTGCGCCACCGCATCGGCCTCACTTACGAGGCTGAGGCGAACAATGTGGGCGCCGATGACATTATCGACAAGATTCTGGAGAATGTAAAAATATCATAGCACCCTGTGGATACCAACGACCTGCTGAAAAAGGTGCGGCAGCTCGAGATTAAGACTCGGGTGCTGAGCAATAATGTCTTTGCCGGCGAGTATCACTCCGCCTTCAAGGGCAGGGGTATGTCCTTTAGCGAGGTTAGGGAGTATCAGATGGGCGATGATGTCAGAGACATCGATTGGAATGTTACGGCGCGCTTCTCTAAGCCCTACACCAAGCTCTTTGAAGAAGAGCGCGAGCTGACGGCGGTGCTGATGGTCGATGTTAGCAACAGCCTCAGCTATGGTGCGTACAATGGGGTGGGGCGTGATGTGGTCAGCGAGATTGCGGCTACTCTGGCGTTCTCTGCTATTCAGAACAACGACAAGATCGGCGTTGTCTTCTACAGCGATAGAATCGAGAAATACATTCCTCCGAAAAAAGGACGCAAGCATATCCTCTACATTCTGCGCGAACTGTTGGAGCTTGAGCCGGAAGGCAAGGGCACCGACCTCGCAAATGCATTGGAGTTCCTCGTTAATACGCAGAAGAAGGCTTGTTCGGTCTTTATTTTGAGTGATTTTGTCGGTAGCGGCGACTTTGAGAAACCGCTGATGGTGGCTACACGCAAGCACGAGGTGGCAGCCATACAGGTTTACGACCGTTTTATGGCGGAGCTGCCCGATGTGGGTTTGATTAAGGTGGCTGACAGCGAGAGCGGCGAGGATATGTACATAGACAGCGGCTCACGGCGCGTCCGTAAGGCTCATGCGCAGCACTGGGTGGAGCATCAGCGACGACTCAAGGAGCTGCTGCAGGGGCAGAAGGTGGATTTTGTCAGTCTCACCACCGAGGACGACTATGTGAATGCGCTCCGGCAGCTGTTTGACCAGCGTAGTCGTGGCATGAAGCACTAAAGGCAAAGGGAGATGAACAATACATATAGAAATATAATGGTTTCGTGGCGCAGGGCGGTGCTGGCTATGGTGCTTGGCTGCTTGGCGTTCGTCAGTGCGGCGGCTCAGGTCAATGCGGTGCTGAAAATGGACACGAACCAGATTTTCATCGGGGAGCAGGTGCTGCTCAAACTCAAAGTGAGCGCGGGTATCAACGATGTTATCATTGTTCCCGACTTTCCCGACAGCATCTTGGTTAATGGCGTGGAGGTGCTGAATCATTATCGCGAGAGCATGGAGAGCATCGACGCCGGTAAGCGCCAGACGATTGTGGAAGCGTACCGCATCACCTCGTTTGACTCCGCACTCTACTACATTCCGCCGATGGAGGTGCAGGTGGGCGACAGCGTCTACAAGACTAAGGGCGGCATGGCGCTGAAAGTGATTAGCCCCGATGTGGATACCACCAAGCTCGACAAGTATTTCGGCCCCAAGGAGAATGCGGAGATTTATTACGACTGGAATGACCTTCGTCGCCCCTTCCTGCTGTGGCTCGTGAGCATTATTCTGCTCGTGCTCGCCGTCTATATGGCTGTGCAAATCAAGAATAATCATCGCCTGCTGCCTAAACTGAAGCTTCATTTCGATGGTCCGCCCCATAAGTGGGCGATGCGGCAGATTGCCAAGCTCCAAGCTAACCGCCCCGAGGAGGCAAGCGATGCCCACCACTACTATGCTAACCTTACCGACATCGTTCGCACTTATATCGCGCGGCGTTACGGATTTAAGGCTACGGCTATGACTTCGGCGCAGATTGTGGAGCGCCTCAGAGAGGCTAATGACCCCAAGCTGCTGGCTGAACTGCAAGAGATGTTCGAGACTGCTGACCTTGTGAAGTACGCCGGATTGCGTGCCGACATTGATGAAAACGACCGCAACCTGCTTATTGCCATCGGCTATGTGAATGCTACCAAAGAGACCGATGCTGACAACAAGCGCAAGGCTAAACCGAAAGAGGAGCCCAAGGTTAAGCGTAGTCGTCGCGAACATACTCTGCTCGTTGCCGCTAATATCGCCATCGCTCTCGCGGGAATTGGCATGTTCGTCTGGTCGGCAGTAATTATGTACAACCTTTACTATTAGAAGGACAGCTTTACTCTGAATATTGAATAGAAATCTATGGAGTTCGTCAATCCTGCGTGTCTGCTGCTGCTCTTACTGCTTATTCCCTACGGCATTTGGTTCTTCCTGCTGAGGGGAAAGCGAGAACCCTCGATGAAAATCCCTTCCACCGAGGCTTATCTGCGTGCTCCCAAATCGCTTAGACAACGGCTGATGTGGTTACCGTTTGCCCTGCGCGCCTTGAGCTTCGCTATGATCGTGGTTGTGCTGGCTCGCCCGCAGTCCACTAACAGCTGGAACGACTCTGAAGTTGAGGGCATAGATATTATGCTCGCTATGGATGTGTCTACGAGTATGCTTGCCATGGATTTTAAACCCAATCGCGTGGAAGCTGCGCGCATGGTGGCTACGGATTTCGTCTCGCGGCAGAAAAATGATAACATCGGCCTTACGATTTTCGCCGGCGAGGCTTTTACTCAGTGCCCGCTGACTACCGATCACAACGCGCTGCTCCAAATGTTCACCAATATCAGCTGTGATCTCCCTGCTACCGGCATGATTGACGACGGCACCGCTATCGGTATGGGCATTGCCAATGCTGTAAATCGCCTTCAGGAGAGTTCTGCAAAAAGCAAAGTTGTAATTTTGCTCACCGACGGCTCAAATAACATGGGCGAGATTTCTCCGCTCACCGCCGCCGAGATGGCGAAAGCCCTCGGGATTCGTGTTTATACCATTGGCGTGGGAACGAATGGCACTGCCACTTTTCCTTATCCCCTCCCCGGCGGCGGAGTCAGCTACACCAGAATGCCGGTTGAGATTGATACCAATATGTTGAAGGAAATCGCCAAAATTACCGGCGGCAAATTCTATCGTGCAACCAACAACAAGGAGTTGGAGCGCATTTACGAGGATATTTCTAAGCTCGAGAAGTCTAAAATCATGGTTACCAACTATACGAAGCATCACGAGGCTTATCATATCTTCGCTCTTGCGGCGCTGATAGCCTTGCTGCTGGAACTGTTGCTTGCCAACACCGTTTTGCGCAAGATTCCCTAAGAAAAAATAATCGAGAAGACTCAAACCTACATCGCCATAATGTTTAGATTTGCCAACCCTGAATATCTATACCTGCTGATAGCCGTGCCGTTGCTCGTGCTGCTTTTTTGGCTTAATCGTAAGGTGGTGCGCAAGCGCCTCCTGCGCCTTGGAAAGGCCGAGCATGTGCGGCGTTTGGTCGGCGAGGTTTCGGAAATGCGCGTCTGGATTAAATTCAGTCTGCTTATGGCTGCGCTTACTCTCGTGATGCTGATGCTGGCACGCCCCCAGATGGGAATGAGAATGAAGGCCGACACCATTATGGGTATTGAAGTCGTTGTGGCAATGGATGTGTCCAACTCGATGCTCGCCGCCGATGTCGAGCCGAGCCGTTTAGCTAAAGCGAAACAAGTTGTCGGCTCGCTGTGTAGCCGCCTGAAGAATGATAAAATCGCTCTCGTTGTTTTCGCCGGCAATGCTTTCTTGCAGATGCCCATGTCGGCGGACAATATCTCCGTGCGGATGTTTCTGGATGCTATCAGCACCGGCATGATTCCCACTCAAGGCACATCGATAGCCGAGGCGCTGAACATAAGTGTCGGCAGTTTCTCGGCGCAGAAGGATGTCAAGCGAGCCGTTGTCGTCATAACCGACGGCGAAGACCACGAGGGCGGAATCGAAGACGCTCTGGCTGCACTGAAAAAGAAGGGCGTGAGCGTTTATGTCCTCGGCGTGGGCAGCACTAAGGGCGCGCCCATACGGAGTGGCAACGACTATTTGCGAGATGTCGATGGCAATGTCGTTATCAGCCGTCTCAACGAAGATATGTGCAAGCAGATAGCGCAGAATGCCCATGGCAGCTATATACATATCGACAACACCAATTCGGCGCAAGACCAGCTTGTTGACGAACTCAATCAGCTGCAACGCTCCGAGCTCTCCTCTGCGGCTTATGAGGAGTACAACGACCTCTTTCCTTATTTAGCGGTGCTGACACTCCTTCTGTTAGTGGCAGAAGTCGTGCTCTCCTCGCGTAAGAGCCATTATTTAGATGCTTTCCACCTCTTCTCGTCGCGCCAGAATGCGAAGAAGATGCCCCTCCTCGTCGCCCTCCTTGCTTTCAGCGCTTTAGCTATGGCGCAAGTCCCCACCAAGGTGCAGACCCACAAGGGCAATGTTTCTTTTGACAAGCAGCGCGATTCGTTGGCCGTCATTCATTATCAGAAAGCCATTGCCCTCGACAGCATGAACTTCAAGGCGCACTATAACCTCGGCAACACCTATCTCCGTCAAGGCAAAGCGCAAGAGGCGCTCCGCGAGTACGAGAAAAGTGCCCAGTGCGTCCCTTCCAAGCTCGTCAAAGCCGGACTGTATCACAATATCGGTGTCATTTTTCAGGGCGCCGGCCAATTTGATGAGGCCATCGAGGCATATAAACACTCCCTCCGCGCCTATCCGCTCGACGACCGCACGCGTTATAACCTCGCCCTCTGTCAGCATCAGCGCAAGAAGAACCCTAACCAGCAGTCGCCGCAGTCAAACGACGACAAGGACAAGCAAGGTCAGGACAAACAGAAACAAGATCAGCAACCACAAGAAGATAAACAGCAGCAGTCCGATCCGCAACAGCAACAGCAGCAGCGCGACCAGCAGATGTCGAAGCAGAATGCCGAGCAGATGTTGCGAGCAGTGCAGATGCGCGAACGCGATACGCAGGAAAAGCTGAGACGCAAAGACATACCTGTCGGTCGCCGCCATCTCGAGAAAAACTGGTAAGATATTCCTATGATAAGTCGCGTCATACTAACAGCAATACTGCTGATAGCCGCATTAGTCAGCCACGCCGCCATCAGCATCACCGCCAAAGCCCCTGCCACTGTCGGCGTGGGGGACCAATTTCGCCTGCAATATGTAGTCAATACCGCCAACGTCGGCACGCAGCCGCAGCTTGGCAACATTACAGACTTCGACATTGTCTACGGTCCCGCAGTTTCCACAAGCCATAGCGTGCAGATTGTTAACGGAAATAAGTCCGAGAATTCTTCTACCACATACACTTTCACGCTCATCGCACGCAAGGAGGGAACATTCCAGATGCCGGCAGTTACGCTCAACATCGGCGGACAGAACTACACTTCCAACCGCCCTACAGTGCTCGTGGCCAAAGCTGGCAGTGCCACTGCGTCGCAGCAGAGCGGCAGCGGACGAGCATATCCCCAGCCGCAGCCACAGCAGCGCGCCGGCGGTGGCAGTTATCGCATCAGCCCCGGCGATCTCTATATCGAGGTCTCGGCAGATAAGAAGGAAGTCTACGAACAGGAGCCTCTGCTACTCTCATATCAAGTTTACACCACGCAGGCTCTCGAGCAGCTGCAAGGCAAGATGCCCGACCTCAAAGGATTTGTTGCCAAGCAGATTCCGTTGCCGCGCGACAAGCAGCTTACCATTGTCAATCACAACGGACGCGCTGTGCAGACTACCCTATGGAGCCAGTACGTCATGTTCCCGCAGCAGAGCGGTAAGCTGACTATCCCCTCCATTCCTTTCGAAGGCGTCATCGCCTTTGCTAATCGCAACATCGACCCGATAGATGCCTTCTTTTTCGGCACCAATCCCGTAACGCGCGTTAATCACACCGTCAATGCTCCGTCGCTCGACATCACCGTCAAGCCCTTACCCCCGAAGCCGGCTAATTTTTCCGGTGCCGTTGGCAGCAATTTCGCTGTCTCGGCAGCGTTGGCTACCAAGACTCCGCGCGAAAACGAGACACTCACTCTCAAAGTGCGAATACACGGCACTGGCAACATCGACCTTATCACTCCGCCCGACGTGCGCTTCCCTGCCGACTTCGAGACGCTCGACAATAAGCCCCAAGCCAACGTGAAACTTACCACGCGCGGTATGGAAGGCGACCTCATCGTAGAGTATTACGCCATACCTAATCACGAAGGCCATTTCACTATACCGCCCGTGGAGCTGACCTACTTCAGCCCCGCCGACGGACAGTACCACACCGTCAGCAGCGGCCAGCCTATCGCAGTCAATGTCGCCAAGGGCAATCCCAACTCATACGCCGCTCGCCAGCGCATGAAGAACGACGACATTCGCCACATCAATCTCGCTCCGCTTGCAACCAATGACGATGCGGCCAAAGGCAGTGCCGTGCCCATGTGGCTTATTTATTTGCTCCTCGTAGCTATATTCATTATTATATATAAGACGCTGCAGGTGCGCCGTCGTCGCAGCGCCGATGTAGAGGGGCGCACCCTCCGCCGCGCAGGCAGCAAGGCCAGCGCCCTGCTGCGCACCGCTCGCCAGATGATGGAACAGGGCGATGCCGCAGCGTTCTACAACGCCACGCTCACTGCCCTCCGCAATTTCGTGGCCGACAAGCTGCTTCTGCCGCCTACCGACATCACCAAGGAACGCATTGCCGACCTCTTTGCAGAGTATGACGTGCCTGCCGACCTCACAACTCGCTATGTCGACCTAATTAGCGACTGCGAGCTGAATATCTACGGCGTCAGCACACCCACTCACGACCAAATGGCTTCAACCTACACCGATGCCGAGGACATCATCGCTAAACTCAATCCTATGCTCACCAAGAAGAAGCGCCGCAGCCGCGCTCTGCGCCCTAAGGGGCTCGCAATTCTGCTCTTACTCGTTATAGCCGTTGCGACAGACGCACAACCGGCAGCCAAAATCGACGCCCAGGCACTAAAGGCAAATGCTGACACGCTCTATGTGCAGCACCACTATGCAGAGGCCGCCGAGGCGTATGCCGAACTGCTCAAAGCCCGACCGCACGACGCCCAACTGCTCTACAACCTCGGCAACTGCCACTATAGACTCAAGGACATTCCCCGCGCAATCCTCGCCTACGAGCGCGCCGCCAAGCTCAATCCCTCCGATGCCGACTGCCGCCACAACCTCGGCCTTGCGCGGGCGCAGACACAGGACAAATTCTACTCGTCCTCCGACCTCGGCATAGCATGGTCTTTCAATAGTTTTGTCAATACCTTCGGCGCCGCAGGCTGGAGCTACCTCGCCGTAGCGATGTTCGCCCTGCTGCTTGCCGCGGTGCTTGTGCTGCGTTTCGCCAGCACTCGCAGGCTTAAGAAAATCGCTTTTGCCGTCATTCTCATCGCCCTTGCGTGCATCATACTCTTTAATATCTTTTCCTTTATCCAGCGCCGCAAGTATAGCGACCACTCCGCCGCCATTGTGCTCAACACCACCAAATTGATGAGCACTCCCGACACCACCGGCACCAACCTCTTCACCCTGCATGGCGGCACCAAGCTCTCCTTGTCCGACACCACCTTGCCCGCATGGTCTGAAGTTACTCTTTCCGACGGTCAAAAAGGCTGGGTAAGCAATCAGGACATCGAGAAAATCTAACTGTCCTCAAGACAATCTCTTTCTCCTATCTCGCTTGTCCAATAAAGACCTATACAAATAGTTTTTTGTCGGGCAGTCGACGTGCCACTATTTTTTTGAGAACGTCATTCGAGGGACAATTGATGCCTGCGCGTTGACGTTATCACTCTCGCCGCATTTTTATAGGTACACCGCGCTTTGCGCGACGTTTACCAATGCGTTTCGCGACGGCAGTGCCGTTGACGTTATCACTCTCGCCGCATTTTTATAGGTACACCGCGCTTCGCACGACGTTTACCAATGCGTTTCGCGACGGCAGTGCCGTTGACGTTATCACTCTCGC
>JAFLUU010000082.1 GCA_022508585.1 Prevotellaceae bacterium
TATATGAATTTTTAAAGTTTCACGATGAAAAAACGCGCGCCGAGGCTCAAAAATCGCGTGCGCACGACATTTATATGAACTTCGACGACGTTTGCCGCGAGAAAGTGGGGATATGGTAAAACCTCAACAAGGTTTTCTTTTGCAATAAGGCTTGTGTTTATCACGTCATCGCGATTATGTATCTTGCCACCGCGCATCTCACCATTGCCGAGGCGCAGCAAAACAAGGATATGGTACAATATGATGTGCTTGAGCCTGTTAGTAAACAAATAGTGCGTAAAAATCTGTGTTTGGTAGATTATTTTCTTAACTTTGCAGACAATCCGTGCGAGAACGTGGGCATACACTACTCGCTGAACGATAAAATTAGCAATGCCGAGCTTATCTATAATCGTTATCAATTATAAAATGGAAGCCCTGACTGTCTCTTATGTCAGGGACGAGCTGTCGCGGTTGACTGTTCCCCACAAAACGATAATAGTCAATAACGCGGCTACCGAGGAGAGCAACGCGGCTCTCTGCAATGGTCTCAATGCTATGCTTGTCGACGACCAAAACAACATCGACACAATGCAAAACGTCTTTGTTCTGCCTGCAACTGACAACCTTGGCTTTGCTCGCGGCAACAATTTCGGCGCAGAGTTCTGTCGCAAAACTTTTGCATCCGACTATCTGCTGTTCAGCAACAATGACATCAAAATACCTTCTCCCGCTGTGGCTGCAAAGCTCATGGAGGTGCTTGAAGCCAACCCCGAAGCCGGTGTAGTGGGGCCGAAGGTGGTAGGTCTTGACGGCGTGGAGCAGGGACCGTTTCCCTATGAGTCGTGTTGGGAACGCGAGGTGTGGCGTCATTGGGCTACGTTCTTATATAGCAAGCAGAAGCACGCACAACGCTTCCACTTGAACTATGGTCAGCAGGCTAAAGAGGGGTTTCATCATCATGTACATGGTAGTTTTTTCATGGTTCGCGCGACAGACTTCTACGCTTGCGGTATGATGGATCCTAATACCTTCCTTTACGCCGAAGAAAAGATTTTGGCGGAGCGAATGAAGGCTATTGGTAAAAAGATGTACTATTATCCGCAAGTGAGCGTGATTCATGCGCACGGTGCGACTACTAATCGCTATTCGCGCAGGCGTGGTTATGACTGGCAGGCCGAGAGTAATCTCTATTATTACCGCACTTATTGCCATACGACCTTACCAATACTTTTGCTTGCGCGCATTACTCACGCCTTAGTTAGGTTGCGTATCTGAGAGTAAGGTATTTTCTGCGACGTGATGGGCTTATTGATGCCGTGCGGTTGAGTGCTGTAAAGGTATGATTGTGTTCTTGCTCTATTTGGAGCGCAAAGTGGAATGGTAAATGCCACTATGGTTGCGTTCGCTTGCTGTGGCGCATCTTTTGGAGTGTGCCGAACCAGCGGGTGCAGCCGATGAGTGGTGAGTTGCCTTGCCTTATGGAATGGGCGAGTAGCCGCAGAGCGAGCAGTGGCGAGCATCGCCAGGCGGAGGGCATTATTCGCATGATAGAGTGGCGGTATTGGCGCAGTCCTTGTGCCTTAAGGAAATTGTTGAGACGCACCATTGCTTTGAAGCGAGACTCTATATTGCGGCGGTTGAGGGTCTTGGTTATGCTGCCGTCGTGGATTGTTACGCAGTAAACGGTGCGTTTGTCGGCGTGTACTGTGTGCGCAAAGGTGCCGATGCGAATGGAGAAGCCCATGTCGTTGCCGGCTGCGCATTCGTCGAACTTTATGTTGTAGTCGCGCACGAGTTGTGTGCGGACGAGCTTACTCCATGGCGGATCCCAATAGTAGCGTATCTTGCTGTCGTTGCCACTCAGGCTGAGGGCGATATAAGTGCTGTACAGACTGTTGCGGTTTGCTGGTAGCAGGGTGTCGGAGTGGCATGAGGCGACATTATAGTATATGACGTCGCTGTCAGAGTTGAGGCTCTCGCTGAAGATGGCGAATGCGTCGGGTGTAAAAAAATCGTCTGCGTCGGCAAAAAGCAGCCACTTGCCTTTAGCGTGAAGTAGACCTTCGTTGCGCGCACCGCCTGCGCCTCGCGAAGGCGCAGAGTGGTAGACGAATACGTTGTTGCGCCCATTGGTAATGACGTGGTCGTCGAGAGGAACGGCGCTGTTGTCGACGACGATGATTTCGTACTCCTGCCGGTCGGGGATAGAGTCAATCAGCCGGTGTAGCAGGGGCAAAGGGTTATTGTTGGGTATGATTATGGAGATGTCTACAGCCATAGTGAGTAATTAGTCGGCGGTATCTTCGCCTTCCTGCGCATTGAACGAAAAAGTGTAACGCGAAAAGAATGAGGCTGCGATGATACACATAATCATTATGGTACTCTGAAAGCTGAAAAAGCGATAATAGAATATGCCAAAGGCAGGAATTATGCCGAGCATAAACACTATTAAGTAATCGGCGGCATAAATGGGTCGGTCGGGGTCTTCGGTGTCGGGAATGAAGCGATTGCAAATGACTATGTAGACTAACAGCCAGAGTATGAGGCCCGGCAACGTGAGGTCGAGCAGAATGTCGCCTATGAATGATGGGAATACGCTGATGAAGAAGCCGTGTTCAGCCGAGCGCACGTTGCGTCGGTCGCCGTCGGAGACTATTCCGGTAAAAATGCGGTTGTATAACGGAAACTCGCGCTCTGTTGAGATATAGTCGGAGTTGGCGTGTTCCCAGATGTAGCAGAAATTGATATAGCCCTGGCCTATATACTGCATGGCGCTGGCTGCAGGGCCGGCGTAGGTCTTCTCAAAGCGGTCTGAAGTAACGGCTGAGACATAGATTGCCATTGCGGCGACTATCGGCGCGGCGATTATGCCCAGGGTTATCTTGGTGCGTAAAGTTATTTCGCGCCAAAACATCACGAGCGTGAACATTGTCATAATGCCGAAGAAGGCTATCTCTGTGCGGTCGGCGGTTTGCACGGCTGCGATGGGCTTTGCCAGCGACGCAAATAGCAATAGTCCATTAAACCACCACGTACAGCGATGGCGCGTGATGTTATAGAACGCCAGCGGCAGTGCAAAGATCGTGATGATGTTCAATGGGAAAATATAATACATTCCCGGAATGGACATCGCCTTGATTTGGGCTGCCGACTCCTCGCCATCGTAAACGCTTTGACGGAGTTCGGCAAAATTTCCGTCGAGTATGTCAAGCGTAGAGTCTGCAACAAGATACAGATTGATGAGAGATAATATAATAAGGAGCACTCCCAATGCGTCGAGAGCCCAAGGACAGACCAGCTCGGTGGCGCGTATCTTAGTTGTGTTGAAGCGTGTGAACGGCCATATCGACGCTGCTAACAGGGCGCAGTAGAATAGGGTTGGCAGGAAGCCGAACTCTGCATTGCTGTTGTCGAAAAGAATGCCGGTTTCCTCGCCAAGAAAGCCGCAGAGTATCGTTACTGCAGCGCAGAGCGCGGTTATGGCATAGAGCGCCGACAAATAGACTGCCACCGTAACGCCTTCTTGCCTTTTGTAAAGGAAATAGGTCAGCAAGCTGAAGAATATGAATGGTAATATGAACATCTTATTCCGTGATTAGACTATTAGTAATCAAAGCAACTTGCGTATGTGCACGAGGTCGCGCCAACCGAATAGTAATGCCTTGGTTTGCTGGCGGAAGATGTGGTGATAGGACGGTATGAACGCGTCGGCGATATAGCCTGCGGCCAAATTGGCGGCGATGGCAACGAATGCAGCGGCGATTGCGCCGTATCGTGGCAGCAGGAGCCAGTTTAGCACGACGCAGACGACGCATCCTAAAATGTCGCGGAAGAATACCCACTTTTGTAAGCGCTCCACTACTACCATTGTGCCGCCAGCCTGCGACAGAGCCACACTTGCCATCTTGAACGACAATACTTGTAATATTGCTGCGGCGGGTAGGTACATTTCGCCGAACGTATAAAGCACTACCCAGTAGGAAATGACTGACACAAAGATGCTGCACAGAATGCATATCCACACAGATATATTCATAAACTGCTGAACTTTTGCCTTGTAGACTTCTCGGTCTTGTTTGAGTAGCTGTACGAGGACTGGCGAGATAGTATGTGTCAGAGTTGCGGGTATAAAAATCATTACCTCCACAAATCGCGCAGCCACCGAGAAGTAGCCCACTTCAGCCTTGCCCACCATTTGGCCTATCATTACCTGGTCGATGCGTTGGTAGATGATTACGGCGGCATTGGTGAGCAATAGGGGGAATGACTCCTTTAGCATAAAGCGCGCGTAAGAGGCAGAAAACTTCCAGTCGCGGAGGCTGCCAATCTTGTGTCGGTAGGATGAGATGTATCCGCCAGCCAGAAGTACATAGTCGAATGCAAACGCCGCTACGAACCACTCGAGCGAGCATCCCATTGCCCACATAGCCAATTTGATGGCTATGCCTACAAACGTGCGGAATATCTCGCTGAGAACGATATACTTGTTCTGCACTAAGCTCGTGAAATAGTTACGAATGACCACGAAAGAGTTGAACACGATGTAGCAGGAGTACATAGCAATCAGCCATACAGTATAGCTGTCCTCGCCCAGCATTATTGCCGTGGCGATAGACAGACATATACACACTACGCCCAAAATCACCTTGAGCCAGAATGCCGTTCCAATGATGGTCGTAAACGAAACCTTGCCTACGGCTTCCTCCCTTACTTCAATGCTGTCCAGGCCGAAGCAGGCCAGCGTCTGGAAGAGGAAGGCGTAGCTGATAACATAGTTCATCAGCCCGTATTGCTCTACGCCGAGATAGCGAGCCACAATTATGCCAAGAATAAACGTGCCGACAAGGTTGACGACCTTGCCTGATACGGCCCACACAAGATTGGACACAATCTTTTTCTTATTTCCAGACAAGTTTATTCTGCCGTTAGACATAATTTTGTGGTTAGTTTCTATAGGGAATCCATTAATAGGTGCTTGAATGGGCCACCAACCATACTGTGCTCGGGGAAATCTTCTACATGGTCAGTGTGTGCAATGTTACACTCATCAAGCTTGTCGATTAAATCGATGATATGGTCGCGATATGTGTGTTCCTCCGTCGAGTATAGCAGGTGCACGTGAATAGGTGCATCGCGGTTTTGCTCAATCATGGAAGCTAGAGCTCTATTAAGCATCAGAGTATCCTTGTCGTTTACCGCGTTTCCCGTAACATGATAGTATTCCTTATGCTCGAGGGTGGCGAGATAATCGCCGAGGTTATATTGACAAGCACCCGCGTAGATATTAGTCGCCTTATATTTAAAGCCATAAAAAAGTGCGGCAAAACCGCCTTTTGAGCTGCCAACGGTGTGTATTTTTGAGTACTTTTTCTTCTTCAGCCATTTCTCTATGAATTTTGATGTTTTCTCTTGCGGATATGGCCTTCCCTCCTCATATAGATAGTAACTTACACCTTTTGCCCACGCATCCTTGATGAACAATTGGTCGCGATGTGATTTTATTAAGGCTCTACGATAATTGTAACTTACGTTACCTATGGCAGAAAAAATAATCACAAGTTCATCAGAGTGGCGGTTTCGGAAAATATATCTTACCCCTTCGCACGAAATCTTTTCCTGCAAAGCGACATCTGCCTTGATTAAGAAATGTCTTATCTTTTGTTTGATGTTAAACATGCTCGCATGGTATTGGATGGCCTCCTACAGCAGGGCGTCGTCCACCTCTAAGGGTCGCATCGTGCCTCTGCATCAGAGTGCTCACGCGCTCTTGGTTGAGATCGTAGCCGATAGTGGGGAATTTGGTGGAGAAGAGGCGCGCCAGGGGCAGCCCGACATATCCTAAGCCTATGACGGCGATTTTAGTGTCCTTATTTAGCTGTGCTATCATTGTGGTTGCTGTTATGAATGGTCTTCTTCTTTTTTTCGCTTCTCACGATATAGAAAGCAGTGGCGAGGAAAACCAAGATTGTCATGCCCAAAACGAACGCAACCCTCTTCGGTCCTGTCGGTTTAACGGGGACGCTGGCGCATTTGAGGGTCGTAAAGGCAGGAATGGCCTCCTGATACTTCGCTTTGGCGCTCTCGAGCTGCTGACTAACGGCGGTGTAGACATTAAACGCCCGCTGCATATCGTTTTCCAAGTTGTCGCGTTGCGAAATGTAGGCCTGCAAAATCATATCGCGGTGGCTGTCGGCATATTCGCTGTAGGCGGCGATAGTTTTGTCGTAGTCTTCTTTTGCCGTGGCGAGCAGTTTTTCGTAATAGTCCACATCGACACGCGCTTTGCTGGTGCGGTAATTTATAATGAAGTCCTGTAGGTGTTTTCTCACGGAGTCAGCCATGCAAGCGCTGACAAGAGGATCTTGGTCGGTTACGCGAATGGTTATAACATAGCTGCGGCGGTCTACGGAGCAGTTTATGTTGCTGGTAATATTCTCGGTAAGTGCGAAATCCTCCTCGGACAGGTAGAAAGGATCGATGTCCTTGTAGCTACCGTTGCTCTTCGGTTTTTCTTTCCCAAGAATCTTTTTGATATTACGCTTTGCCCACTTGCTTAGCTGCTTCCACCAAGGGCTTTTCTGGTGTTTCTTTAGATAAGTGTAGTAATCGGTGTTTATTTCGCCGTCCTGTGTTTTTACTTTGATGGGAAATAGGGAAACAACAAAGTCCTTTGACTCTAACAGGTCAGGGTAAAGACTCGGAGAGATGGCATCGCTCTGCACATCGCTGCCGAGGTTTACTCCAAAGCTGGCGGCTAATCCTGCAAGTGAGCCGCTGGCGGCAGTATTGCCGAACTCGGGCGCCAGAGTAACCTCGCAGGTGTAGGTTCGCGGCACGCACAAGATTAGTGTGCTGAACACAACTAAAGAAATGACGAGGTTGCGTATTACAAGCTTCTTGCGAACTTTCAGTTGCTTGAATATAGCGCCCAGATCTATGTTGTTCTTTTTCTTTTCCATTGATTTATTTGAGTATATTGACGAGGCTGACAATCATAGTAGCGATGGAGGCGGTAGCAGTGCCGAGAGCCATTTTTTCTGCAGTGCTGAGTTTAGCACTTTCTTCCTTGGTAGGCACGACAATCTCGCAGCCGGGTCGCACAGCCTTGGTCGAAGAACGGTTTACTTTCTCCACAGCGCCGTTAGCGTAGACGATATAGACTGAACGCTTCCTGGCTTTGTTTGCAAAACCACCGGCGTGGTTGATATAGTACTTGAGCTTTTCGCCTTTGCGGTAGTTCATGCTTATAGGATAGCTGACCTCGCCGCTAACCTTAACGGTGTTGGTAAACTGAGGCACAGTAAGAATATCACCCTCGCGCAGAACTATGTCATAGGAGCCGCCGGGATTGGAGATGGCCTCTTCGAGGTCTACAGCCACGGGGTAGCTATCATCAAGGTTCATCTTCATACTTAATAGCGTGTCGGCCTTGTCGAAATCCATGTTGCCATTATCTGCTTGGAGGGTCTGTTCGTAGAGTTGTATCTGCGCCTGACGCAGAGCGTTGTCGCGCTGAAGGCGTTCGTTGTTGGTAAGGCGTCGCATGAGGCGCGCTCCGGACACATAAGCCAGCGAAGTAAATCCACCGGCGGCCTTGACGAGGTCGCTGAGGCGGTAATCTTTCTTAGTGAGGGTGTATTCGCCTTCAAAGTTGACACAACCTTCTACTCTCACAGGCTGCTGTTTCTGATAGCCCGGGCTGCGGCGGATATAAATCTCGTCGAAGGGCTTAAGGTAGAAGGTGGTGTCGGAAACAATCTCGAATTTCTCGTTCAGGCTGAACGAATATTGCTCCGCCACCTTGTCGTTATCTACAGTAGTGGTCGGGTCGGAGATACGGCGGTAGACATTGACATGCGCGAGGCTCGCGGCATCGGTAAGGCCGCCGGCCTGCAGGATAATGTCCTGCAGCGTGGTGTTGTCAGTGTAGGGATAAGTGCCCGGGTAGACCACCTCGCCCTTTATGTTGAAGTTCCAGTCGCCACGCATCTCGGTCTTGCTCGGAATGAAGAGCATATCGTTCTTTTGCAGCGCCAAGTCCGGTGCGCTGCCCTCGATGATGCCCTTTAGGTCTACGCCCACCATCTCAAGGGTGAGGTCTTCTTTCTGACGGTGCATCACGGCGCGCTCCTGGTAGGCATCTTCGCGCAGACCGCCGGCCGCCTCAATTAGCGCGCGCACGCTCTGGATAGTATTGCCCACCTGATATTGTCCCGCGTGGTTGATAGCGCCACGCACCTCCACCATATTGCTGTATTTCATCACCACGCTGTCCACATACACCTCGTCGCCGTCCGCCACAGTGAAGCCGCCCATGTCAAACTCGCCGATGGTGTATATGCTCCTCTCGTCGCCGCTCTTGCGTGAGAGCCTGACGTTGCGAGTGTAGGCGTCGCCGGCAAAGCCGCCGGCAAAGCGGAGCAGTTGCTTCACGCTCTCGTCGCTGCGCATCTCGTAGTACATCGGACGCTTGACCTTGCCGTCCACTTGCACGAGGCAGTCGTAAGGACCGACCACGATAATGTCCTTATCCTGCAGCCTCACGTCGCTCGAGCTGTTGCCGTTGACGAGATAGTCGTACACGTCGACCGTAGCGATGATGCGGCTGTTGCGATACACCTTGATGTTACGCAGCGTACCGATGTCGTTGATACCGCCGGCGGCATAGAGGGCGTTAAACGCCGAGGCCAGACCACTAAGTGCGTAAGAGCCGGGCAGTTCCACCTCGCCCACAACTTGTACCTGGATAGTGCGCATCTGACCCACCGCAAGGCTGACCTTACTGCCGCCATAGTATTGTCCAAGCTTGTTCTTTACGGCAGCAGTGGCGGCCTGCACGCTCATACCTGCGATGTAGATAGGGCCAATGTCGTCAATGACAATCACGCCGTCGGGCGAGACGGTGCAATCAAAGGTCTTCTGGCTCGCTCCCCACACGTCGACGATTACTTGGTCGCCGGGGCCGAGAGTATAGTTGGCAGGGGTGGGCATGTTGAGGTTCGGCTCGAAGGTAAGGTTCTCCTTGCTGAAGATGTCGTGGCCGAAGATTTTCTTGGTGCTCATCAGCCCTTCCATATAAATCAGCAACGAGTCCTCAGTGCCGTCGGAGTAGTAGTTGTTGCCATTCACGTTTTCGTATGGCGGTAGGACGGGACGTATTTGCTCCACGTGGTTGTCGTTAGCCTGCTGTTTGTTGGTTTCCAACTGCTTTTCGCGGATACGTTTCACACCCTGCGCAATCTTGGAGTTGGGGTCGAGCGTAGAGTTCTGCGCGGCGAGGTAATTTTTCCTCACCCTGTTGAGCTGCGCGAGGGTTACGCCTTTACCCATGAGGTTGGTCACGATAGTTTGCTGGCTCGTGCCGCGCTTCATCTCGTTAACCACGTAGGTAGCCACCTGCTCGTCGGTCATTTGCGACTGCGCAAGGACAGCCGTAGCGCCCATGATGAGCATTACGACCAATAAAATCTTTCGTTTTATCATCATCTTCATGCTTATTGTTCACCTAAATATATATAAAAGTTGTGCAAAGTTAACAAAATAAACTGTAAAATGAATGTTTTTGCACCGCTATTTGCTTTAAGTCAATATTATTCGCACGAAAAGGCCGTTTTTGTGGCCTGAGAATGGCCTGTACGCAGAGCCTGATGCCGTGCTCTGCATACAGATGAATTATGAGCCTTTTCCTAACATTCTTACAGGCAGCGTGTTGCGCCGCGGCTTTGTCTTGATGCACCTCGGCAATGGCGAGATACGCGGTGGTAAGATACCTAATCGCCCGCCTTCGCGCACTTTATCCCCACCGTATTTTAGAAAACCTCGCCAAAATTGTTATCTAATCTTCTGGAAATCGCAACTAACCTCCACCACGTTTCATCTATCTTCGTTGAAGTTCGCAGAAAAGGCCTCCGCGCACGATTTTTGGGCCTCCGCACGCGTAGAAATGTCGTGAAGAATGAAAAAATCTTATAAGAATTTTCAAAAAT
>JAFLUU010000083.1 GCA_022508585.1 Prevotellaceae bacterium
AGATTTTTTCGTTTTTCACGACATTTCTACGAATTTCGAGGCCCAAAAATCGCGCGCGGAGGCCTTTTGTGTGAGTACGCACGACAATTGCCGCTTCGCTCTCACTTTCGCGATTCGTGTTCCGCTCTTTTTGGAGCGACAACACTGCTTCAGTTCGCGCCCCCTACGGGGTTGTCCGCTACGCTCTCGCAGTTGTTTTGTTCGTGCACCGCTCTACGAGTCACGTTCACGACAACTGCTCACGATTCCTACGAGGTTCTGCGCGAAGGGGTGGGGGCAGAGGGAAGTTGTGTGCGCACTGCACGCGGCGAAATGGACGTTATGGATGGCAGCGCACACGAGAAAATAATTTTTTTTTTGATTAGTTTACATTTCTAAATATATTTTTTTATCTTTGCACGCGAAACTAAAGCAAAAAGTAAGGGTTGCTTGACGACTTGATGCTGACGGCTTACCCTTAGAGCCACGATATAAACCTGCTTATGGCACTACGAGCAAGAATAATTCACATTTCATACTGCGAGTGTGGTAATATTTACGCTGGCGTGAACTATTCTGCAGTATCTGCCCCCCCCATTTTGTTGTTTATTAGATAGTTACGCGCGTCAGTGCGCGAAAACTGTAACGATATGCCTTGTTTCTAAAGAAGCGAGGCTTTTGGTGTTGTCCCAAAGCTCCAAACGTATTTTTGTAAGCACCTTAAGTCATGACCGACTTGGGGGAAGGTGGCGTTGGGGTGAGGGTTAGCTGTGAGTATATCATATTGTGATGTTAACTAATAATTTATTAACCCTTCAAAACACAAGACTTATGAAGAAATGTAAACTGTTTGGTGTTCTCCTGTTGCTGATGATTGGCTTTATCAGCACTTATGCTCAAAGTAGGAGTACACGAGAGAGGAGTTCTGCGCCGAGTAACTACAGCCGTATTTATTATCAATTCGGCATCCAAGATGATGATGACGATGAGCCTTACATGCAAAGCCATACTTTCGGTTTTAGTAAGCATTTTAGGTTCATGGAGTACGGTGCTGCGCTCTCTTATCGATACAGCGACGAGCTTTATCGCAACGTCTATAGCGGTTGGAGTGGATACTATTATTCTGGTGATGGCGTAAGCAGTAATATCGTGTCGCTTAAAGTGCCAGTGAACTTTATGTTGAATATTAACCTCGGCAGCCACGTTACTTTAGTCCCCTATGCGGGTATTAACGGACGTTTTAACCTTTATGGGCATGTGTCTGGCGTTGATGACGTATTTGATATTGACTATCCTGAAAATTTGTATAACGATGACTTAGACCGCTTTCAGCTTGGCTGGCAGGCTGGGTGGAATTTAAGAATTTATCGTCTCTATTTCGGAGTAGGAGTAAGCGAAGAATTTAACTTCTGCAAGACTAACGGCTCAAGACTGATGCACAATACTTTCACTGTGGGCTTGCTTTTCTAAGCTTAGAGTAGTGAATATCTATTTTGCGAGCGACAATACAAAATAAAACGACAAGAAAGACAAACTATTTATTAACTATTAACAACAAAAACGATGAAAAAGCTTATACTTTTCGCCATTGTTGCTATAATGGCAGCATCTTGTACAACTACGACTACGGTAAAAACCGCCAGAACTGAGGGTGTGCCTTACTCAATGTACAACGCCAGCATCGCTGATCTCAAGGTTGTAGGGCCGCGTATCAGCTATACAATGCGTCCGTCCAAGGATATTCAGATATGTGGCCTTAATAATGTAAAGCAGGCCGCTATCTCGGAAGCTCTGAACGCTAATGGTAATGCCGATCTGCTTTTAGAGCCCCAGTTCGTAATCTCTCAAAAGAGATCTTTCTTCAAAAAAGAGGTTACCTCCATCACTGTGACTGGCATTCCCGCGCAATATGTCAATGTGCGCTCTATGCACGACAGCGTGTGGGTTAATCGTGTGTTTCGCAACTATGATAACGGCGACGGCAAGGCTTCTTCGGCAAACAAAGGGGGAGTTTTGCAGTTTATCAAGGGCAAAAAGAAATTCTAATACGTCGAAATAAGGTAAAAACAAGACTTGTCGTTTATTTTATGACGGTGGACAGCAAGGGCTGCCCACCTTTTTGTGTCTTTTATGAGCGACTAACTAACCGAAGCAATAGGCTTTGCTCACTTCCCTTGGGGGTTAGGTACAGAAAAGTTTGTGGTTTCGCGCGTACCATTATTATATATGTTGCGGAAAGTTTGTATATTTGCCAAACAAGATTAGGTATTTATGATGAAAAGGCAGAGATATGGTGCGCATATTACGCGGTTGCTGACGGCTATGGCGGCTATTGTTGCGTGGATAGGCACGACGGCGCAGGCGCAGGTGGTGCAACCGCTACGGGCGGTGGAGTGCGACAGTTTATTGCTGTGCGATTTCTTCTGGAACGGCGTGCAACGTGAGATTGACGAGGCTATCGGCGACAGTGTGAGGGCGTGGCCGTGGCAGATTGGCAGTGAAACGACTGACGGCCTTGCGCAGCGTGTGGCGGCGTGGGAGCAGGGGTTGCAGGGGCTGAACCTTTGGGGGCTCGGTGCGGAGGCTTCATGGAGGGCCGACGACTTTAAGCACCTGCTGCGCGAGAGTGTGGAGTTGGGTATGCTTACTCGGCAGGCTCGCTTCTTCGATTTGGCGGAGCGGCTGTTGGCAAATCCGGCTATCAGGCACTGGCGCGACAGTGGCAAGGATAATGTTGACAGGGAGGTGGCTGATGCGCTGCGCGCTGTAAGCTCTGTGGCTTATGCCACGAGTGGACATGATGTGTTTGTCAACATGCTGGTGCGCTGCAACGTGCATCTTCAGAGCGATAGTGTGGATTTTTTTGCGCAGATTGTTAATAGTGCTCCGTGGTACAATGATACGAGCCTGCGTATAGTGAGGGATATGAGTCTGATAGATGTTACGGTTGACTCGGTGCTGTCTGAGTATGAGCGCGTGATTATTCATGAGGAGTATGGCGGCGATAGTGTGGACGTGGCCTTTCATATTCGCATCCCGTCGTGGGTTGGTAGCGGCGATATGCTGCCTCGCTACACTGCCAAGGCGCGCAGGCAGCAGGTGCTGTTCTTTGTGAACGGCAGTCCGGTGAAGGCGGAGATGAAGGACGGATATGCTGTCATTAAGAGGCGCTGGACGGTTGGCGATCTGCTCGTAGTGAAGATGCCGACGCCGATATTGCGCGTCTACGACAAGCAGGACGACAGCCGTGTGGCTTTGCAGCGCGGGCCGCTGCTCTATGTGAGTGGCAACAAGGCGAGTGGCTGGAACTTTGACCCTGAGAGTGCTATAAATCACGACTTTAGCCAGCAGCTGAAAGCTATTGCACTTAAAGGTGAGCTGTATAATGCGTCTGGCAAGAAGCCTTTTGACGCTGTTCCGGCGTATCTTTCCGACGAAAGGGATAAAATTTTCATGCCTGTGAGGTAAAGTTTGGCACACTTGTTGCATTGATACAGATTGCAACCGCATCGGTGCGGCTGACACGACAATATCACAAATAAAAACTATACAACTATGAAGATTAAACCTTTAGCAGACAGAGTTCTGATTAGTCCGGCTCCCGCCGAGGAGAAGACTGTGGGCGGTATCATCATTCCCGACACCGCTAAGGAGAAACCCCTTCAGGGCACGGTAGTTGCTACCGGCGAGGGCAAGGAAGATGAAAAGATGGTACTCAAAGAGGGCGACACGGTGCTCTATGGCAAGTATGCCGGCACCGAGATTGAGTTCGAGGGCGAGAAATACCTCATCATGCGCCAGTCTGATGTGGTTGCCGTGCTCCAAAAGTAAGGGCGCGACACTAATTGTTTCCGTTTAATCCACTAAAAAAATACTACTATGGCTAAAGAAATAAAGTATGATGTTAATGCCCGCGAGCAGCTCAAAGCTGGAGCTGACGCGCTGGCTAATGCTGTGAAGGTTACACTGGGTCCAAAAGGCCGCAATGTGGTTATCGACAAGAAGTTCGGCGCTCCGCGCATCACTAAGGACGGTGTTACCGTTGCCAAGGAGATTGAGCTCGAGGACGCCTTTGAAAATGCCGGTGCGCAGCTCGTGAAGAGCGTGGCAAGCAAGACCGGCGACGACGCCGGCGACGGTACGACCACCGCTACCGTGCTTACTCAGGCTATTCTGAGCGAGGGCATGAAGAATGTGGCTGCCGGTGCCAATCCGCTCGATGTAAAGCGCGGTATCGACAAGGCTGTGGCCAAGGTTGTAGAGTCTATCAAAGGCCAGGCCGAGAAGGTGGAGGACAACTACGACAAAATCGAGCAGGTTGCCACCATTTCTGCCAACAACGACCCTGAAATAGGCAAGCTCATCGCTGATGGCATGAGGGCTGTAACGGTTAACGGCGTTATCACCATCGAAGACGGCAAGACCAACGAGACTCACCTCAAGACCGTGGAGGGTATGCAGTTCGACCGCGGCTATCTGTCGCCTTACTTCGTTACCGACACCGAGAAGATGGAGTGTGCTATGGAGAAGCCCTACATCTTGATTTACGACAAGAAGATTTCTACCCTCAAGGACTTCCTTCCTATCCTCGAGCCCGCTGTTCAGACCGGTCGTCCGCTGCTTGTGATTGCCGAGGATGTGGATTCTGAGGCTCTCACCACTCTTGTGGTTAACCGCCTGCGCACTCAGCTCAAGATTTGCGCTGTTAAGGCTCCGGGTTTCGGCGATCGTCGCAAGGCTATCCTCGAAGACATCGCTATCCTCACCGGTGGTGTGGTTATCAGCGAGGAGAAGGGTCTCAAGCTCGAGCAGGCAACTCTCGAAATGCTCGGTACGGCAGAGAAGGTAACTATTACCAAAGATACTACCACTATTGTCAACGGCGCAGGCGAGAGCCAGCTCATCAAAGACCGCATCAATCAAATCAAGGCCGAGATTGCTGCCACCACTTCCTCTTATGACAAGGAGAAGCTGCAGGAGCGTCTGGCTAAGCTCAGCGGCGGTGTCTGCGTGCTTGAGGTTGGTGCTTCGTCCGAGACCGAACAGAAGGAGAAGAAGGATCGTTGCGACGATGCTCTCTGCGCTACTCGTGCCGCTATCGAGGAAGGTATCGTAACCGGCGGCGGTGTGGCATATATCCGCGCTCAGGAGGTTCTGACCGGCATGGAAGGCGATAACGCTGACGAGACTACAGGTATCAATATCATTCGTCGCGCAATTGAGGAGCCGCTCCGTCAGATTTGCCACAACGCTGGCTTGGAGGGCGCCGTTATTGTCAACAAGGTGCGCGAGGGTCAAGGCAACTACGGCTTCAATGCGAAGAAAGAGATCTTCGAAGACCTGCGTGCTGCCGGTGTTGTTGACCCTGCCAAGGTTACTCGCGTAGCCCTCGAGAACGCCGCTTCAATCGCCGGCATGTTCTTGACTACAGAGTGCGTGATTTGCGATAAGAAGGAGGAGACTCCCGCTATGGCTATGCCCGCAGGCGGCATGGGTGGCGGCATGATGTAAAGAATCCACGATATTTTTTGGAGGGAGATTGATTTTGGCTCCAGTGCCGACGGTTTTAAGAAAATAATCCGTACCTTTGCCAAAATTAATCTCCCTCTTTTATGTAGAACGCTTGCGTTTTAATTTATACTTCAAATACTAACTAACACTTAATGCTATGAACAAGAAATTTATTTGCACCGTTTGTGGTTATGTCCACGAGGGTCCTACCGCTCCCGAGCGCTGTCCGCAGTGCGGCGTGCCTGCTTCTAAATTTAAGGAGCTCCAGGAAGAGTCTGCCAACTTTGCTACCGAGCACGAGATCGGCGTTGCTAAGGGTTGCGACGAAGAAATGATTACTGACCTCAACGCTCACTTCAAGGGCGAGTGCACTGAAGTAGGCATGTACCTTGCTATGTCGCGTCAGGCCGACCGCGAGGGCTATCCCGAGATTGCTGAGGCCTTCAAGCGCTATGCTTGGGAGGAGGCTGAGCACGCTTCCAAATTTGCCGAGCTTCTTGGCGATGTTGTCTGGGATACCAAGACAAACCTCGAGAAGCGTGCGGCTGCTGAGGCCGGCGCTTGTGAAGACAAGTACCGCATCGCAAAGCGCGCCAAGGAGCTTAATCTCGATGCTATCCACGACACCGTTCATGAGATGGCGAAAGACGAAGCGCGCCACGGTCGTGGTTTCGCTGGTCTGCTGAAACGCTATTTTAAGTAGAAACGAGTCATTTTTTATAGATAGTACGGGCATAAGAGTCGTGGATTCTTATGCCCGTATTCTTGTAATTTGTATTTTGGAGCAGCGCACTGCGTTTTACAATGCACTCGACGTACCGGTTTGCATGAACAATAGTTTTTTCCTATATCCGACAGCGAATTTTGTAGACAAACAAGTGCGTTTAAGCGTCGAGGATTGAAGAAAAGACCTTGTCTATCTGGGGAATGAGGGGCGCGATGCCGTCATTGACGATGATATAGTCGGCAAGGGTGGCTTTCTGTTCTTGAGGCATCTGGAGAGTTATCCATTCGAGGGCTTTTTCGCGCGAAATACCGTCGCGTTGCATGATACGGTCGATGCGGGTCTCGAGCGGAGCGACAACGGCTATGGTATAGTCGCAGTCCGTGTGGAAACCGGACTCGAACAGGAGCGCACACTCCACCATTTTGAGCCGTTGCCCACTTGCGGCATAGCTATGCTCGTCAGCGCGGGAGGAATCGGCGTTGTCGCTCTGCGCCCACTTGAGCATACGCTCGCGAACGCGCGGGTGAACGATAGCATTGACACGCTCGGCGTACTCATTGCCGCGGCAGATGTAGTCAGCAATGACGGCCTTGACAATACGCCCCTCTGCGTCGATGACATCGTCGCTGATAAGTGCGCGAAGCTCGCGGTGGATTTGCCTGTTCTCCGCCATTTCGAGCTTAGCCTCGATGTCTGTGTAAAAAATAGGGATTTTATGTTGCTCGATAATGCGGCAAACATAACTCTTGCCGCTGCCGATACCGCCGGTGATGCCGAGAATTTTAATACTCATCGTCTTCGATAAGAAATTCTACCTCGTCGGGTACGATGCGCACGTGGCTGATGCCGTCAGGCTGGGTCTTGAGGTTCAGACGCAGGCGGTTAGAGGGGCGCAGGTCGGTCAGCTCATCGTAGCTGACAACGATAGCGAATTTATCGGCGGTGATGTCGCGGTATTGGCGCAAGCCGACTTGAAAAACGACGTTGACTATGCCGGGAAAAGTCTTCAGAGTCTTTCCGGCGGGGAAGTTAATGTGCTCAATGCGCACGGGCAGCGACTTTTCCGTCATCTGGTCGACGCTGACCGTGGTCTTCACGGAGGCCGGCACGGTCTTGGCTCCGCGTATCGGGGCGAGCGGCACGCTTACGGTGGTGCGTTCGCTCAAATTCTTGAGGTTAAGGGGAGTAGTGTAGGCTGCTTTTATCGTATCGAGCACCTCGCGCGCAGCATAGACCTTGACCGCGGACGGCTGGGTCTTGATGTCGGTGATGCAGTAGAGCGAGTCGGCACTAATGGTGCCGTTGATGCGCACCGGCACCGTCTTGTGCAGGCCGAAGTTGTAGAAATATTCCAGCGTGTCGGGGCTATAGCCCACAATAGTGGTGCCGGCCTGCAGTTTGTTGGCTATCTGACTCGCAAGGGCGGCGGTGGGCAGAGCAACGTGGCCGGCGTTGGAGGCATACTCGTTGTAGTCGATAGTAATCTTGCCGAGAGTGCGCCCATAGCGGTAGCGCAACAGAATACCCCCATGATCGCGCACACGTATCTTGATCTGGCGAGGCGGTTCGGTGGTAAGCACTACATTTTCAGGCACGTTGCGCAGACTGACGGGCACGGCAATCTCCACTTCATAGATGTCCTCGAGCGTAAGGAAGAGCCAGAAGCCGGCTGAGAGGAACAAAAAGAAAAGGAAAGCCCAGAAGTTTTTGTTGAGTGTCTCCGTCAAAAACTTCTTTGCCTTCCTTATCCTCTCAGTAGAAAAGATCATTGCAATTTAGATTATGCAACCTATGCGAAGTATGCTCGCTTGCCGTTATAAAACGGTCATTATTACTTCTGCTGAGCCTCGGCGGCAGAGCCGGCGTTGGCATAGATGGAAGATTTCTCTACGGTAATCTTCACATTCTGCGCAACTTCGAGCACCACGGTGTTGTTGGCGTCGTTAACCTCGCGGATAGTGCCGTGCAAGCCGCCGGCAGTAACCACTTGATTGCCCACGCCGAGACTGCGGCGGAACTCTTCGATTTGCTTCTGCTTCTTCTTCTGCGGACGAATCATGAAGAAATACATGATAGCGAAGATAGCGACAATCATAATCCAGAAGCTCCACTGGCTTCCCTGCTGACCGCCCTGTCCGGCGGCGGGAGCGGCCTGTAAAAGGCTGATGAAAAGTAACATAGTCGTATGATTAAAAGTTAATATTCTTAGTGTTTTGCGGTATTACCATTATAATGTTCTGTTTCCCTACATCGACATATCGACACCCCTCCGGGCTGTGCTATTTTAGCAACTTGCCCTGCCGGCGCAAGTCGTTGACGATGCCGTCAAGGGTGGCGTTGATAAATTTCACGTTCTTCAGGTCGCAATAGGTCTTGGCGATGTTGAGATACTCGTTGATAGAGATGTTGACGCTGATACTGTCGATGTTGATAATCTCGGCCAGTGCCGTCAGCATCACGGCCACATCCATTTTGGCCAATCGGCTGAAGTCCCAGTTGCGAGTATGGTCGGTAATAAGCTGCTCATACTGCTCTCGCCCACGCATGGTGAGCACCAAGAGGTCGCGCCCGAAGCGATGATCGTCGCTGTTGTTGTATTGCTCTAACAGAGGCTGCTGTTCGCCGTTAGCCTCCTCAAAGCGGCGGATAGTCTTGAGCACAAAGGTGTCGATGACATATCGGTCGCAGTTCCAGTAGATGCTCCACTCCTCAAGCGCATCGTCGATGAGGTCGTTGTTGATGATATACTTCTTGTAGACGGTGCGCCAGAACTCGCGGTCAGTCTCATAGCTCTCCTCCTCGCTGTCCATGTAGACCTCATATTCCGGACTCTCCGTAATGAGGCTGTAGATAGCGTGCACCACGTCCTCATGGTCAGTCCAGCGCAAATCCTTGTGGTTGAGCGTAAATGTCTCTAACTTGCGGTTGCTCTCCAACTGCAGGGCGAAGCGATTATTGATAAACCTGTCGTTCGGCAGCTCGCGTCTGCCGCGGTCAAGCAGCTGGGCGCAAGTGATTTCATATTGCTGTGCAGCGTAATCGGTTACCTCGCAGATGAGGTTGAGCATGTGGTGATACATACAATAAGCCTGGTCGAGGCTTTCGTCCATCTCCTTGACCGCCTCCTCGATGTTTCGGCCACCGTTGACGAGATTGGCGTACACCAACTGCACCGCCTTAATCCTTATCAGTTCTCTGTTGATCATATATAGCACTATATTGGTATGCCGCTGCATACCTGTGAATGGATTATGTGCAAAAGTAATAAAAATATCGTTGCCACGGAGGCGTAAGCCGCGATAATTGTCGCTTTTCTCGTCAAAATGTGCGAAAAACATACCCACACATTCCCAAAACTCCGTTCTGCAAGATAAAAGCAGCGCATACGTCCTCAAATCATAGTACACTATCCCCCGAACCTCATGCGTGCAACAGCAGACCCCCAACTCTCTATATCAAATCCCCACCTTGTCGTACTTTACCCTCTCAAAGTTTTACCTATCCTCGTCGAAGTTCATAGAAAAGGTCTCCGCGCGTGATTTTTGGGCCTTGGCGCGCGTAGAAATGTCGTGAAGAATGAAAAAATCTTATAAGAATTTTTGAAAATTCTTA
>JAFLUU010000084.1 GCA_022508585.1 Prevotellaceae bacterium
GGCTATTCTGATGATGGCCGACTCCACCGAGGCCGCCTCGCGCAGCCTGCCGGAGAAGACCGAGGACTCTATCCGCCAGCTCGTAACCCGAATTGTCGACCAGCAGGTGGCCGATGGATATTTCAAACTCTGTCCTATCACTTTCCAGGACATCGACACCGCCAAGCAGGTGCTTGTGGCCAGTCTCAAGACCGTTTACCACGCCCGCATCAGCTATCCAAAGGAGCTCAAGCCCTCTGGCGCGCAGCCTGAGGGGCAGGCCGAGGGCGCAAACGGCACTTCTCCTGCCGCCCACGACAATCCGTAGAGCGTTTTCTGCCGAAAAAGCCTCTCGGTAAGCCAAAAAAACACTATATTTGCACAAAGAAAACCCTAAAATAAATATTTCAATGACTTATTTGACTGACGAAAAACTCGTGATCGTAGGAGCCGCCGGTATGATCGGCTCTAACATGGTGCAGACCGCTTTAACTCTCGGACTCACCTCCAATATTTGCCTCTATGATGTGTTCTCGCCCGAGGGCGTGGCCGAAGAGATGCGCCAGAGCGGCTTCGACGGCGCCAACATCGTGGCTACTACCGACATCGCCGAGGCTTTCACCAATGCGAAGTACATTATCTCTTCCGGCGGCGCTCCGCGTAAGGACGGCATGACCCGCGAAGATCTGCTGAAGGGCAACTGCGAGATTGCCAAGGGGCTTGGTGAAAACATCAAGACCTATTGCCCCGATGTGAAGCACGTTGTAATCATTTTCAACCCTGCTGACCTCACCGGCCTCGTTACTCTGCTCTATTCCGGCCTCAAACCGGGGCAGGTTACCACGCTTGCCGGCCTTGACACTACTCGTCTGCAGAGCGCGCTGGCTAAAAAGTTCGGCGTGATGCAGAATCAAATCACCGGTTGCGCCACTTATGGCGGCCACGGCGAGCAGATGGCAGTGTTCGGCAGCCATGTTGAGATTGCCGGCCGCAAGTTGGTCGACATCATCGGCACTGACGAGTTCCCCGTCGAGGAATGGGAGGCTATGAAGACCGCTGTAACTCAGGGCGGCAGTGCAATTATCAAACTCCGCGGGCGTAGCTCCTTCCAGAGCCCCTCGCAGCTCTCGGTTGAGATGATTCAGAGCGTTATGGGCGGCAAACCGTTCCGTTTCCCCGTCGGTACTTACGTCAACAGCGGTAAGTATCACAACATCATGATGGCTATGCAGACCACCCTCGACACTACCGGCTGCCACTACGAGATTCCGCAAGGCACCGCCGAAGAAAACGCTAAGCTCGACCAGAGTTATGAACATCTGTGCAAGATGCGCGACGAGCTCGTTACGCTTAACATCGTGCCCGAAGTGAGCAAGTGGGGCGAGATCAACCCAAATCTTGCGTAGATGCTCCATACTCGCGTGCCGCTGCGCAATAGGCGGCGCGTGAAGGCCAAAAATCCATAAAATATTGCCCATTATTATCAATATGGTGGCGAAAACGCGCAAATTTTATTTCAAAACGAGAAAAATTTGCGCGTTTTCTTCAAAAATAGAGTTTAATTCGGAAAAAGTGGAAAATATCTGTTAAAAAATGTTGTAGAATAAAATAAATGTTGTTCCTTTGCAAAAGAAAATAGATTTTCCATAATTGGCTCTAAATGGGTATAACACTTAGAATAATAGAGATTTTACCAATTATTAACTCGAAGATGTCCTGCGGGACAGATTCAAACAAAAACATTTTAAACATGAAGAAAGTTTTTATGCTTCTTGCAGTTTGTGCAACTGTTGCTTTTGCAACCGCGCAGACTACTGTTCGTGGCAGTAAGCTTACTGACAACGTGTCTGTAGGTATTCAAGCCGGTGGCGTAACTCCTGCTTCTCACCATGCCTTCTTTGGTGATGCTCGCCCCACTGTTGGCTTGACGCTTGCCAAGGAGTTTACTCCGGTCATCGGTTTGGCAGCAGAGTTTAACTCTGTTATCAACGCTCAGCACAACCTTTTGCTTGGTCCGAAGAACGATCCTGCCAACACCAAGAAATGGTTTGACGCTTCTAACCTCAGCGGTTTGTTGCGCATCAACCTTGTTAACCTCTTCAAGGACTATACTGGCGAGCCTGGCCTCATTGATGTTAAGGCTGTCTATGGTTTCGGCTGGGGTCACGAGTATTATGGCGGTGGCGAGAACAATGACCGCGACTTCCTTACCTCTAAGGCAGGTCTTGACTTCGGAATCAATCTCGGTGCCGACAAAGCTTGGCAGATTAACGTGAAGCCTGCTTATGTTTGGGCTTATACCGATGGTGAGACCGCTATTGGTTACAACAACCACTTCGGCCACATCGAGCTCCTCGCAGGTGTTACTTACAAGCTCAAGAATTCTAATGGTACTCACAACTTTACTCTCGTGAAGGAGTACGACCAGGCTGAGGTTGACGGCCTCAATGCAAAGGTTAACGATCTTCGCAACCAGCTCAGCGCTAAGGACAGAAAGATTGCTGCTGATGCTGCTGCTCTCAAGAAGTTGCAGGATGAGCTCAACGCTTGCCGTAACAAGAGCAACGAGTCCGCCAATGCCGGTGCTGGTAAAGGTGTAAACAGCCTCGAGACTAACGTATTCTTTGCGCAGGGTAAGTCTACTATCTCCGCTGCTCAGTTGCCTAACGTGGAGCGTGTTGCAAATTATCTTAAGAATCACCCCAACGCTAAGGTTGCTATTAACGGTTATGCCTCTCCTGAAGGCGGCAAGGCCATCAATGACAAGCTCTCCAAGAATCGTGCCGAAGCTGTCAAGAATCGTCTGATCAAGAAATACAAGATTGATCCTTCTCGCATTGTTGAGGTTAAGGGCAATGGCGTAGGTAATTTGTTCAGCGAACCCACTTGGAATCGCGTGGCTATTTCTACTATCACCGAGTAGGACAAGATTACCTTTTATAAGATTATTATACTTTGCCGAAGGGCTTAACCGCCAAAATCGGAAATTTTAATCGTCGTGCGGATGCCAAAAAATTGGTGTCCGCACGATTCTTTATATTATCTACCTGTTTTTTTTATTGTCCGCCCGATTTTTTGTCTAATTATACGGGAGATTATAAATATATATAATGTAAAGAAATAGGGATCTTTTCGACATTTTTCACCGTCCGTGAGCGCTTTATTGCTATTTATTCGCTCTATATTGCCATTTATTATGTAATTTTGCAGTTTGAAAATGCAAAAAAAGCGCATCCTTCACACGAGAACTATTATGTAACTAATAAGAAAACTATTACATAACTAACAAATTTAAATAAAAAGATGGAAAATTTCCTTAGTGTTTTCTGGCTTGTGCCTATCGCTTCGATTGTCGCTTTGGGCATGGCGCTGTATTTTTACCTCCAAATGAAGAAAGAAGACGAGGGCACACCCCGTATGCGTGAGATTGCCGAGCATGTTCGCAAGGGCGCGATGGCTTATCTCAAGCAGCAATACAAAGTGGTAGCCATCGTCTTTGTTGTTTTAGCCGCCATCTTCGCTATTATGGCTTACGGCTTCCAGATGCAGAACCCTTGGGTACCGTTTGCATTCCTTACCGGAGGTCTTTTCTCCGGTTTAGCCGGTTTCTTCGGCATGAAGACGGCAACTTACGCTTCTGCTCGTACAGCAAACGCTGCCCGCAAGAGTCTTGACGGCGGTCTGAAAGTAGCTTTCCGCTCCGGCGCAGTAATGGGTCTCGCCGTGGTAGGTTTGGGTCTTCTCGACATAGCTTTGTGGTACATTATTCTTAATGCTGCCGGTGTAGATAGCCTTATTACCATCACTACCACAATGCTTACCTTCGGTATGGGTGCTTCTACGCAGGCACTGTTTGCTCGTGTAGGTGGCGGTATATATACCAAGGCAGCCGATGTGGGCGCAGACATCGTGGGCAAGGTAGAGGCTGACATTCCCGAGGACGATCCTCGCAATCCTGCCACTATTGCCGACAATGTGGGCGACAATGTGGGCGATGTTGCCGGTATGGGCGCCGATCTCTACGAGAGTTATTGCGGTTCTATCCTTTCAACCGCAGCTCTTGGTGCCGTTGCCTTTGTAAGCAACAGCGAAATGCAGGTAAAATCTGTGATTGCACCAATGATAATCGCCGCAGTGGGCATCTTCCTGTCGTTATTCGGCATCTTCCTTGTTCGCACCAAGGAGGGAGCGACCATGAAAGAGTTGCTACGCTCTTTAGGCTTGGGCACGAATGTCAGCGCAGCCTTAATCGCAGTTGCAGCATTCGCAATTCTGTATTTATTGGGCATCGAAAACTGGATGGGAATCTCCTTCTCTGTAGTAGTGGGCTTGCTGGCCGGTGTAATCATCGGGCAGGCGACAGAATACTACACCTCCCATTCTTATAAGCCGACACAGGCTATCTCTGCCGCTTCCAAGACAGGTTCAGCCACCGTTATCATTAAAGGTGTGGGCACCGGTATGATTTCCACTATGGTGCCTGTGGTTACTATCTCCGTTGCTATTTTGCTGAGTTACCTCTGCGCTAACGGTTTCAGCCTCGAGGTGGACGCCAAGAGCCTCGCCATGGGTCTTTATGGTGTCGGCATCGCCGCTGTAGGTATGCTTTCTACGCTGGGTATCACTCTTGCCACAGACGCCTACGGTCCTATCGCAGATAATGCCGGCGGTAACGCAGAGATGAGCGAGCTGGGCGAGGATGTGCGCAAGCGCACCGATGCTCTCGACGCTCTGGGCAACACCACCGCCGCTACCGGCAAGGGTTTTGCCATCGGTTCTGCCGCTCTCACCGCTCTGGCTCTGCTGGCTTCCTACATCGAGGAGATTAAGGAGGCTGTGGCTCGCTTGGCAGCCGCCGGCAATACACACATGCAGGAGGTTCTTGCACAGATTCAGGATATTCCTTCCTTCATGAACTACTTCCAGGTGAACTTGATGAACCCGAGAGTAATCGTGGGCGTGTTCATCGGAGCTATGGCCGCATTCCTGTTTAGCGGTATCACTATGGGCGCAGTTGGTCGCGCTGCCGAGGACATGGTTCAGGAGGTGCGCCGCCAGTTCCGCGAGATAAAGGGTATTCTCGAGGGCAAAGCCACTCCCGATTACGGACGCTGCGTTGAGATTTCCACACGCTCTGCTCAGAGAGAGATGATTTTCCCGTCTCTTTTAGCAATAGTAATACCTATTATTGTCGGCGTAGTTCTTGGTGTTGCCGGTGTGCTCGGTCTGCTTGTGGGCGGCTTGGCAGCAGGCTTCACTCTCGCTATCTTTATGAGCAATGCCGGCGGTGCTTGGGACAACGCCAAGAAGATGGTAGAGGAAGGCAACTTCGGCGGTAAGGGCAGCGATTGCCACAAAGCAACCATCGTGGGCGATACTGTCGGCGACCCGTTCAAAGACACCAGCGGTCCGTCGCTGAATATCCTCATCAAGCTCATGTCGATGGTCAGCATCGTAATGGCAGGTCTTACCATAGCATTTATTTAGTACGCAGCGGGACAAAATCCCAAACGAATAGTCAAAATCCAGCGTCAAGGCGCTGGATTTTTTTTGTGCATCCTGCAGGAAATCCCCAACAACCAGCACATAATGTCGTGCGCGTCGCAAAAAAACGCGTCCGCGTCGGCAGAAATGTCGTGCTCATTTGATTTTTGCTCGTTCTCGCGTAATAATTCATATACAAATTTTCAAAAATTCATATATAAAGTTATAATAATTCATATACAAATTCTCGAGAATTTGTATATGAATTTTCAAACTTCAACGACATTTCTACGCGCGAGAACGATAAAAAATCGCGCGCGATGGGCTTAAAATCGCGTGCGATAGGGGTAAAGTGTAGAAAGAACCTGCGGAGCAGCACTAAACAGCCGTTACGGCTGCGTGCGGACGCGTTTTCTTGCGATGCGGACGACATATTGTTCTGAGATGAGGGTTATTCAAACAAGGAGGAGATGATGTCGTCGGAGATAAAGAGCCCTTTGCGCGTAAGGCAGAGGGTGCGGCATGAGCCGGCAGGCAATGGGTGGGCGATGGGCCGGTGCAGGAAAGTGGACGGCGCACTGTTTGCAAACGAGAGATGCTGACTATCTATATATGGTTGCGCGCGCGTGAGGAGAGCGTCGAGCTGCCGCTGACCGAAGTAACTGCGGAATGCAGCGAGGTCGAGCCCTCGTGCGGTGCGCAGCTGCGTGAGCAAAAATTCCTCTTGCTTCATCTGCGGCGTGAGGGGTTCGAGTGTCGCCAGGTCGCCGATAGTAGTGTCGCCCCGAGCATCGATATAGGCGCTGAGGTCGGCGGTGTTCCACCGGCGCGAGTTGCCGTTGTAGGAGTGGGCTGCCGGCCCTGCGCCGAGGTAGTGCATCTCGCGCCAGTAGCCGCTGTTGTGGCGAGCCTCGCAGTTGGGTAGCGAGAAATTGGATATTTCGTAATGAAGAAAGCCGGCCGCTTCGGCGCGCTCCATCAACAGCTGATACATCTGCAGACTCTGTTCCTCGTCGGCTTCATCGACCACGCCCTGCTCGCGCATACGATAGAGAGGTGTGCCCTCTTCATAGATGAGAGCGTAGGCTGACAGGTGGCAGACGGGCAAGGCAAAAGCCTGCTCGAGATTGCGCAGCCAGTCGTCAACGGTCTGATTGGGCAGGTCGTAGATGAGGTCGATGCTGATGTTGTCTATGCCTGCGTTGCGGAGATTGTTTATCGCCTCGACGGCCTGACGCGCCGTGTGGCGGCGATTGAGCAAGCGCAGGTGGGCATCGCTGAAGGTCTGCACACCCATACTGACGCGGTTGACGGGCAGCGATGCTATAGCGCGCGCATAACAGGGCGTGATGTCGTCGGGATTTGCCTCAAGAGTGATTTCCGCCTCCGGAGCGAGCCGCCAGTGCTGAGCGACGGCGTCAAAGATGCGCTCCAGCAGCGCTATGGGCAGGACGGAGGGGGTGCCGCCTCCGATGTAGACGCTGCCTAAGACGGCGCCGTCGAGATAACTGCTGCGTAGCTCGAGCTCCCTGCAAAGAGCCTCCACAAAGGTTTGCCGGTGCTCCATGCTGCGAGTGGTGGAGTAGAAGTCGCAGTAGATGCAGCGGCTCTTGCAGAAGGGGATATGTATATATAGTCCCGGGAGGTGCATGATTTCTATTTCTGCGACAAAATTAGTATATTGTCTGCATTTCATATCGCAAAGAATGCACGAAAAAGCGAATTTGATACTCAAAAATTTGCAGCTCTGCAATCTTTGCTTATATTTGTCAAGCAAGAAAAATTATTTTTACGAAAAAGATATGAAATCCTACAAGACTAACGAAATTAAGAACATTGCCATTCTGGGTAATGACGGCACGGGTAAGACTACCCTTACCGAGTCTATCCTGTTTGAGGCCGGGCTTATCAACCGCCGCGGCCGCATTACTGCCAAAAACACCGCCAGCGACTACTTCCCCGTGGAGCAGGAATATGGCTACAGCGTGTTCTCCACAGTTTTCCATGCGGAGGCAAATGGAAAGAAACTCAACTTTATAGACTGTCCGGGTTCCGACGACTTTGTCGGCGCGGCTATAACCTCGCTCAATGTTACTGACACCGCCCTTATCCTCATGGGGCAAGCCGGTGTGGAGGTTGGCACGCAAAACCACTTCCGTTACACCGAGAAGCTCGGCAAACCGGTAATCTTCCTGCTCAATCAGCTGGACGACGAGCGCTTCGACTACGAGTCGCTCGTGGAGAAGACCAAAGCCGTCTTCGGTTCTAAGGTTATCCCCGTGCAATATCCGCTGAACAGCGGCCCGGGCTTCAATGCGCTCATCGATGTGCTGGTGATGAAGAAGTATTCGTGGGGAGCCGACGGCGGTAAGCCGACCATCGAGCCTATACCTGCCGACCAGCTCGAGCGAGCCACCGAGATGCACAAAGCTCTTGTGGAAGCCGCCGCCGAACACGACGAGAGCCTCATGGAGAAATTCTTTGACAGCGACTCTCTGACCGAGGACGAGATTCGTGAAGGTATGCGCAAGGGCATGACTGCCCGCGGAATCTTCCCTCTCTTCCTTGTCTGCGCCGGAAAAGATATGGGCGTCAACCGTCTGATGGAGTTTTTGGGCAATGTCGTACCCTTTGTGGACGAAATGCCCAATGTGTCCAACACTGCAGGCGAGGAGGTGGCTCCCGACCCAAGCGCGCCCGTCAGTCTGTTCTTCTTCAAGACCGCTATGGAGCCGCACATCGGCGAAGTGCAGTATTTCAAGGTTATGAGCGGAACGGTTACCGAGGGTATGGATCTCATCAACTCCAACCGAGGCAGCAAGGAGCGCATCGGACAACTGTTCACTTGCGCCGGAGCACAGCGCTTTAAGGTGGACAGCATGCAAGCCGGCGACATCGGCTGCACCGTCAAACTCAAAGATGTTAAGACCGGCGACACTCTCAACGACAAGAACGCGGATCACTCCTTCAGCTTCATCAAATATCCCGCTCCCAAATACATACGCGCCATCAAGCCCGTCAATGAGAGCGACAACGAGAAGATGATGGCTGCCATCTACCGCATGTCGCAGGAAGACCCCACATGGGTGGTGGAGCAGAACAAGGAATTGCGACAGACGCTCATCAAAGGCCAGGGCGAGTTCCATGTACGCACACTCAAGTGGCGCTTGGAAAACCTCGACAAGATTCAAATAGAACTCAATCCGCAGCGTATACCCTACCGCGAGACTATAACGAAAGCCGCCCGCGCCGATTACCGCCACAAGAAGCAGAGTGGCGGCGCCGGCCAGTTCGGTGAGGTTCACCTCATCGTGGAACCCTACACCGAGGGGATGCCTGCTCCCACCGTTTACCGCTTTGGCAATCAGGAATACCGCATTACTCCGCGCAGCACCGATGTTACGGAACTCGAGTGGGGCGGCAAGCTCGTCTTCATCAACTCTGTAGTCGGCGGCGCCATTGATACGCGCTTCATGCCCGCCATACTCAAGGGCGTGCTCGAGCGTATGGAGCGCGGCCCGCTCACAGGCTCCTACGCCCGCGATGTGCGTGTAATCGTTTACGACGGTAAGATGCACCCCGTAGACTCTAACGAAATCAGCTTCATGCTTGCTGCACGCAACGCCTTCAGTCAGGCCTTCCGCGAGGCAGGTCCGAAAATTCTCGAGCCGATTTACGATGTCGAAATCCTCGTGCCGGGAGAACTGATGGGCGATGTGATGAGCGACCTGCAGGGACGCCGCGGCCTTATCATGGGCATGGAGAGCGAGAACGGCTATGAGAAACTCTCCGCCAAAGTGCCTTTGGCAGAGATGGCTAATTATTCCACCGCTCTCAGCTCTATCACCGGTAGCCGCGCGAGCTTCTCTATGAAGTTCGCTAGCTACGAGCTCGTGCCGCAGAACGTACAGGACGACCTCGTGGCAGCCAATCAGGAGAACGACGACTAAATGCTCCTTCGGCAGGGGTGCAATCGTGCCCTCCGCCTTTGTATACGAAATCCGACGATGTCAATTATTGGCATCGCCGGATTTTTTTGTAGTCCTAAAAGCTGTTTTGTGCGCTAAGTCAGTGTAGAAGGTCGATAGCGCAGCGGCATATCTCCTCGAAGTTGGCACAAAAGGTCTCCGGACTCGTAGAAATGTCGTGCGTATCCGATTTTTTAGCCTCGGCGCGTGATTTATTGTCGTGAAACTTTAAAAATTCCTATAAGAATTTCTAAAAAACCTTATAAGAATTTC
>JAFLUU010000085.1 GCA_022508585.1 Prevotellaceae bacterium
CTTATAAGGTTTTTTAGAAATTCATATAAGATTTTTTAAAGTTTCACGATGAAAATACACGCGCCGAGGCCCAAAAATCAGGCGCGCACGACATTTTTATGAACTTCGACGAGGTTAGGTGCAACAAGGTGTAGATAAGGTGCGCAAATATGGGTGGTTGGTGTAAGAAGTTAGGGGTAAGATAAAATCTTAGCGAGCTTCGAGTGTGATCTTGAGGATATAAGGTGCGGTTTTAACGACAACGGCTGCGCGGAGGAAGCCGCAGGGTGGGTATACGGAGGGGGAATTTTGCTGAATACTAATTTTTTATTAACTTCGCGACCTAAAACGATTGGGCAATGCAGATGCTTAGCAACATGGCTAAGATGTTTCCGGTTACCGACCCCACGTGGATTATGTGTTGCGTGCTGGTGCTGCTGCTTGGTGTGCCGCTGCTGTGCGAGCGCATCAAGGTGCCGCCGCTTGTGGGCATGGTTCTGGCCGGCATGGCGGTGGGTCCGTGCGGTCTCAACATTCTGGAGCGCGACGCCAGCTTCGGTATCTTCGGACAGGTGGGTCTTTACTATATAATGTTTACTGCCGGCCTCTCGATGGACACTCAGGCGCTCAAGCAGCGCATGGGTGAGATGTGTACGTTCGGCCTGCTGAGCTTCGGCGTGCCGTTTGCTCTGGGCTTCGGGGCGGCTTACTGGTGTTTGCAGATGAGTGGTGCGGCAGCGATAGTGCTGGCGTGCATTCTCGCGAGCCATACGATGGTGGCGTTCAGCATAGTGAAGCGCTACGGGCTGACTCAGCACCGCAGCGTTACGCTTTCGGTGGCGGCTACGATGATTTCGCTCGTGCTGTCGCTCTTTATTCTCTCGGTGCTCTCGGCTTCGTGGCAGCCTGAGGATGCTTTACTCTCCAAGTCCGGAGGTGGGCAAGAGGAGATGAGCAATCTTCGGGCTATTCTCGGTATTGTGGGCAAGTTAGTGATGTTGGCGGCAGCTATCTTCGTGTTGCTGCCCCGTCTGACGCGGTTTGCGTTTCGTAAGCTGTCGGATGATGTGCTGCAATACATCTTTGTGATGACGGTGATGCTGCTTTGTGCGGCTGTGTGCAACTCTTTAGGCATTGAGGGTGTGCTTGGTGCATTTTTGTGCGGCCTTGTGATGAACCGCTACATTCCGGAGGCTGCTCCGCTGATGCGTCATATCGACTTTATGGGCAATGCGCTCTTTATCCCCTACTTCCTTATCGGCGTGGGTATGCTTATAGACATTCGGCTGCTCTTTACGAGTGCCGAGGCCTTAGTCATCACCGCTGTGGTGGTGATTGTGGCGCTGTTGTCGAAGTGTCTGGCCGCCGCAATTGCGGCTCGGTTCTATAAGTTAGGCAACAACAGCCTGCTGATGATGTGTGGTCTCACCTCCGCGCACGCTGCCGGCGCGCTGGCCATAGTTATGGTCGGGCGGCAGCTGATACTGCCCGACGGCACCCCCCTTGTGGGCCTCAACGAGCTTAACGGAGTGGTGATGCTCATCTTGTTCAGCTGCGTGTTCAGCGCTTTCGTTACCGCCCACGCTGCTCGACGCATCAGCCTCACCGAAGTGAGCCGCGAGGAGCAGCAAGGTGTGGAGGACAAGATGCTTGTGGCCATGTCGAGGCCCGAATCGATGCCTAACCTCGTCAATACGGCTATCCTGATGAGGCCTCATCAAAGCACGACGCCGATAGTGGGCGTCAGATTGGTGCTTGACGCTGCCGGCAACGAGCGTGAGCTCCAGCAGGCGCGTGCTCTCGTGGGCGACGCCGCGGCTATTGCCGCCAGTGCGGGCATCAGCCTCAAAAAGGTGGTGCGTTCGAGCGTGAACGTGGTTACCGGGCTCTCGCATCTGATGAAAGATTTCGAGACCTCGGAGGTTATCATGGGCTATCACCTCAAAGACGGACGTGCCGCCGACAAATACGGACATCTCATCTCCGAAATGCTGCCTGCCATAACGCGGCAGATAATCATTGTCCACAATTCGAGGCCGATCAACACCATTCGCTGCATTCATGTGCTCGTGCCGCCGCAGGCCGAGAAGGAAATAGGCTTTACGCGGTGGCTTAACCACGTGTTGCGCCTTGCGCGTCAATTAGACTGCCGCATTACGTTCTATTGCAGCGAGCAGGCGTGGGCACTCGTCGAGCAACGTCGCAACTATCACTACAACAACGTGCGTGCGCAGTGGGAGACGTGCAACGTCTACGATACCTCAAAGGCTTTTGCCGACAGTATAGGCGACGACCACCTCGTCGTGTTCGTGGCTGCGCGCAATGGCTCGGCCTCCTACCACCCCGAGATGGGCAGGTTGGCCTCTACTATCGCTACGCTCTACGGCGAGAGCAGCGTGATGATTATTTACCCCGACCAGTACGGCATAGAAAATCACAATATGGCGTTCTCTACCGGTCTCAAATAAAGCCCCGAGGGCTTCCTCGCGCAACTCCGCCGGGTCTGCGGCAAAAAACATAGAACTATGATTACTATTAACAATATCACGAAGAAATTTGGCGACCTTGAGGTGCTTAAAGGCATCAGTCTGAGCATTGGCAAGGGCGAGGTGGTCAGTATTGTCGGGCCCAGCGGTGCCGGCAAGACTACGTTGCTCCAAATCATGGGGCTTCTCGACTCTCCGTCCTCTGGCGAGGTGCTTATCGACGGGCGCAACGTCAGCAATCTCAAGCAGAAGACCATTGCTAAGGTGCGCAACACGCAAATAGGCTTTGTCTTCCAGTTTCATCAACTGCTGCCCGAGTTTACTGCGCGCGAGAATGTGATGATACCCGCCCTTATAGCGGGTAAAAGCCGCCGCGAGGCCGGGCGCAAAGCTGACGAGCTGCTTCAGTTCATGGGGCTCAGCGACCGCGCCGGCCACAAGCCGCGACAACTCAGCGGTGGCGAGAATCAGCGTGTCGCCGTGGCACGAGCATTAGTCAACGACCCGGCTATCGTGCTCGCCGACGAACCTTCGGGCAGCCTCGACACTCAAAACAAGGCGGAGCTGCACCAACTGTTCTTCGACCTGCGCGATAAGATGGGGCAGACGTTCATTATCGTTACTCACGACGAGCAACTGGCTGACATCACCGATCGTACTATCCACCTCAAGGACGGTCTGATAGTGGAGGACGAGGTTAAGAGCAGAGAAGATGACCGATTAGAGCATTATGGAGATTAAACTCGGCGATTATAACACGTTAACAATCACTCGCTTCACGGAAAGTGGCGCGTATCTCGACGCCGGCAACGGGCTCGAAATCCTTATGCCGCGCCGCTACACCACTGAGCAAATGCACGCGGGCGATGAGGTGCGCGTGTTTGTCTATTTAGATCAGGAGAACCGCCCTGTGGCCACCACTGAGACTCCGCTGGCAAAGGTGGGCGAGTTTGCGTGCCTCGAGGTAGCGTGGCGAAACAAGTATGGCGCGTTTCTGAACTGGGGGCTGATGAAAGATTTATTCGTGCCCTATAGCGAGCAACGTAACAAGATGGAACAGGGTGGCCACTATGTGGTTTACATCTATGTGGACGAGCCCAGCGGACGTATTGTGGGTACTTCAAAACTTACGCGCCACATCACTCAAGACACCGGCGCGCTGCAAGTCAACGACGAGGTGGAAATCATCGTTTACCGCCGCACTCAAATGGGCTATAAGGCTATTATCCTCGGGCCCAACTGCGAAGGGTTGCTTTATCACAACGAGATTTTCCGCCCCCTGGCCTATGGCGACCGCCTCAAGGCCTATGTGAAAAAAGTGCGCGACGATGGGCAAGTCGACCTCGCACTACAACTCGATGGGCGCAGGCATACGGAAGACTTTGCCGTTACTCTGCTACGCAGTCTGCAGGATAAGCCTAACCACTTCATCGCTCTGAACGACAAGTCCGACCCCGAGGACATCTACAACTACTTCGGTGTCAGCAAGAAGACTTTTAAGCGCGCAGCGGGCGCACTCTATAAAGAGCGCATCATCGAAATCACTGACGACGGCCTGCGTCTGCTCTAAAATATCGACAATCATCTGACTTTTAAGGATAAAAAGTACTAAAAACTTCATAAAAACAAGACATTATTACGACTAAAATAAAAAATTTGCGTATCTTTGAAAACGTATAATCTTAAATCAGTATTATATTATGAGAAAAAGTAATCTGTTATTTTTGTTATGTACAGCTTTGATGCTGCTAACACAAATGAATGTCAAAGCCGATGAAGCTTTCCGCAACCATCGCTACAGCAGCTTCAAGGCTTTGCCGGCTTGCAAAGATGGAGACATAGTTTTCATCGGCAATTCCATTACCAACATGATGAATTGGTATGAAGCCTTCGGCAGTCAGCAAAACATTCACGGGCGCGGCAATTCCGGCGGCCTCTCTCAGGAAATTCTTGACAACCTTGAGTCCATGATTGCAGGCAATCCCTCCAAAGTGTTCCTGATGATTGGCACAAATGACCTCGGAACATTAGGCGACAATTACACTCCTGCAGCCGTTGCACAACGAATTCAGAAGATTTTAACGCGTATCCACACGGAAGCACCGAATGCTACAGTCTATTACCAGAGCATTTTGCCAACTACCGTCGGCAATCGCACACAAGCAAAGACCGAAGAGACAAATGCGCTCGTGAAAAATTGGATAGAGGCGTATAATAGCGACCAAATTGTGTACGTTGATTTATACACTGCCCTCGTTTCCAATGGCGCCCTGGCTAACACTTCATCTTCGCTCAGCGCAACTTCTTATAGCGACGATGGCTTGCACCTAACTCAGAAGGGTTATCGAATTTGGATGGACATTATCAAGGATTATGTCGGGCATGACTGCGTTTTTCCCGACAATGCGGCAAATCTCTGGGGCAATTTATCAGGTCCCAAGGGTATGCGCGTTACTTACTTCGGCGCTTCTCCCGTTAAGGACACAGATATTTTGCTTATTGGCGATGAAATGATACATAACGGCGAGTGGCACGAGCTTCTTGGCTCTGCTGATTTCAAAGATCGCGGTATCGGTTGGGGATATCCCAGCGTTAATATAAATAATGTCGCCAATACTTTTGACGCAATCCTCAAAGGCAACACAGAAAACGGAGTTTCTAAAGTTGCACCGCGTGCAGTGTGCCTTTATGCCGGCTTGAGCGATGTGCAGGCAGGCTCCAGCGCTCAGACAATATTCACGGCATACAAGAACGCGGTGAACAGTCTGCGCCAGAAGCTGCCCGACACCCCGATTTTCGTGATGACAATCCTTCCTTTCGCGTCAAACAGCACCACACAAGTGCAAACAATTATCAATGTCAACACCTCTATAAAAGAAACGCTGGTAAACGAGGCAGATAAAGTCTATCTCATTGACGCTTACAGCGCTACATACGGAACAGCACGCGACGAATCGTGTTTTATGGCTACCGGGAACATATATCTTACCGGTCTCGGCTATGCTCGCGTGGCACAAGAAATAGCAAAGGCCGTCAACGAAGCACTTGGTACGGATTACAAAGCAATTACTATCGAGGAGGCGGAGAAAAATGTCGAGCGGTTTAATCTTCGTACCTCCATTTACGGCAATATCTACGAGGGCGGCACGGCTATAGGTTATTACACTCCCGAAGCTGTCAACAAATACTACACCGATCTCCAACAACTATTGGAAGATTTCGAGAGCGGAAAAGAGTTAAACTACAACGAGCTCGTTGAAGAATCGACCGCAGCTATCAAACAAGCGTTGGTACTTCCCTCCGAAGAGAACACAGAAGGCCGCGAGTTCCAGTTATTTACTCCAAACCGCGGCAGCAAGTACTTAACATCGTCGGGAAAAGGAAAAGGGGTGATCGGATCCGAGAAAAACAACTACAACGAGCAACGATGGCAGTTCGTTCGCCGCACAGATGGCAAGTGGGACATCAAGAATGTGGGCGACAAATCCTATCTCTCGCCCGACGCCGCTTACAACACCCAGATTTCTACCTCCAAAACCTCTCCCGCCAACGGTTGGGACTTCAGTTACAGCAACAATAGCGGTCTATACATCATCAGCAGCGGCAAAGTGCAGCTAAATCAAACCAACAACGAAGCTGTCTACAACTGGAGCAGCGGTGAAAGCGGCACAGACAGAAGCGATCTCGGCTGCCAGTTCCAGATTGTCGACGTAACAGACATCGACGCCGACATACGCGAGCCGCAACTCTATCCGACAGGAAGTATCGACATCCAAGTCAACAGCACAAACGGCAGCCTCTACCGTGGCGGCGTAGTCAGCACAGGTTGGACCAGCGAGTGGAAATCCAATGACGGCCTGCTCACATTCTCCGCCAGCGCAAACAATATGCAATGGAATGGCAGCAATATCGACGCCCGATCCGGCTCAGCCCAGTCGTCCTCTTACACCATCACTTGTCATGAGGACTATGTCATAACAGGCTACACCATGACCCTAACCTCGCTCTCTATCAGCGAGCAGACGTGGAACTTTGACAACAAGACCGTCGTTACCTCCTCAACAAGCGATAGCAAGAGCGTAACCTACACCGACCTGTTCACACAGAACATCAGCATGTCGCTCACGGGCGCAAACAACGGCACATTGCTCACCGACTTTGTCGTAACGTTGCAATCAAAGAAATCCGTCGTCAAGGTAGACCTCGTAAACGGCACGATTTCAGAGAATATATGGACGGCAAATGAAGGCAACTCCGTGCTGACGCTCAAAGCCACGAGCGGCACTGGCACTATCGGCGCAAGCGACGACGAATTATCGTTCGCGCGCGGCGAAGAGAGCACCACCTACACCCTGGCGACCTCCAAAGGCTACCGCATCGCAGGCTACGAGTTCGCATTCAGCTGCACGGAAGGCAGCATCACCATCACACCGCAGGATGAAGACGCCGTTAGCGGCGAAGACGGCTATCTCTCCGCCACCGGCTACGACGACACCGAAGTATCCTTCGTCCTCTCCGGCACGGCAAACGAGATGACCACCTCTAACTTCTATGTATATTTAGAGAAAATCAGCTTAGAGGAAATTGCCAACGACCGCTTCGTAGTCTTTGAGACTCCCACCACAGGAACTCCCTACCGCATTCCGGCTATAGCCAAGACTATCAACGGCGACCTCGTGGCCGTGGCAGACTATCGCTACTCCAAGGCAGACATTGGCATGGCCACCAACGGCAAGCTCGATCTCCGCTTCCGCATTAAGGATCACGCCACCGGAAAGTGGGGCGAAGTGCAGACATTGATTGCCGCCAAGGGTTCGGGAAGCACCAATGTCGCTTTCGGCGACCCCTGCATCGTAGCCGACAGGGAGAGCAACCGAGTAATGGTAACCAGCTGCTGCGGTAATGTCAGTTTCCCCAACGGCACTCACGCCAATCACCAAGGCTGGGCTCGTATGTACTCCGAAGATGGCGGCAAGACATGGAGCGATTACACCGACATCTCACAGCAAGTTTTTGAGCAGTTAGACAAACGTAGCGACGGCCAAATTCGTTGCTTCTTCATCGGATCAGGTAAAATCGTTCAGAGCACAACCGTCAAGGTCGGCGACTACTATCGCCTCTACTGCGCAGCGTTAGTAAAGGTAAACAACGGTACTAACACCAACTACGTATTCTACTCCGACGACTTCGGAGAGAACTGGCATCTGCTCGGCACTCCCGACGACTGCCCCATACCCTCCGGCGCCGACGAGCCTAAGGCAGAAGAGCTACCCGACGGCAGTGTGCTCGTCAGCTCGCGCATCGGCGGCGGCAGATACTACAACATCTATCACTTCACCAACACTGCCACAGGCGAAGGTGCGTGGGGCACTATGGCCACCTCCAACAGCTCTGTAGGCGGCATCACAGCCTCATCTAACGCCTGCAACGGCGAGACAATGAGCGTGCCGGTAGTGCGCGTAGCCGACGGAAAGAAAATGTTCCTCCTCCTGCAGTCCGTACCTTTCGGCCCGAACGACCGCTCCAATGTAGGCATCAACTACAAGGAGTTAGCCGATCTCGCCGACTTCCGCCTCGGCAGCGACATAGCCAAAGCATGGGACGGCAAGATACAGGTAACTAACCTCACCTCGGCATATTCCACTATGACCCTCGATGCAGACAACGATGTAGCCTTCTTTTATGAGGAGAACAGCAAGAACAGCGGCTACGACATGGTGTACAAGAAATACAGCATCGAAGAAATTACCGGCGGCGACTATGTTTATGCAGACATGAGCACAGCCGACAGCGCCGACTACATGGTCAACGCCGTAGACAATTACACGGAGAGCCTCGAGAACCTGTTCGGCGAAGTAGTAGGCATGTATAGCGAGGAGGCGCGCACCACTATCGACGACGCCGGCGCAGCCTATCTGGCCGCACCCTCGCGCAACAACTACGAGGCACTCAACATCGCCCTCGCCACAGCAAAGCGTGTGGAGATCGACCCGCAGAGTGTCTACTATCTCAAGAATTACGGCCGCAGCAATGCCAACACTACCTATGTCATGTCGCTCAATGCCGCCAAGACATACTTCGTGGGCGCCAACGCCGGCACCGCCAGCGTAGAGGCTGCAAACCAACACTTCTGCTTCGTGCCCACAGGTAACGAGGGCGAATACTATCTCTATCACCCCGAGAGCCAGTTCTACTTCGGCACACTCGGAGCAAACGAGACACAGTCTACTCCCGTCAGCACAACAGCCAATGCCGGCACCTTCACCATAAGCAGTTCCGCCGAAGGACTCAGTGCGCTGCGCAACATTAACCACACCGGTGCCAACTGGTATATCCACCTCGCCGGCGACTGCACACGCCTCGTGCCCTGGTCAGCCACCGACCCCTCGCTGTGGCAAATCGTCCCCCTGCCCGGATTGACTGGCATCGACAGCATAGACGCAGACCGCCCTGCAGCCAATGGTGCTATCTACGATCTCACAGGTCGCAGACTCGACAGCATCAGCCGCAGCGGCATCTACATCATCGACGGCAAGAAAGTAATAGTAAAGTAAGCAGCTACAACAGCTAACCATGCACCAAGTACGGTGCACATAATCAGGGCGCACCTCCCACAGAAGGAGGTGCGCCCTCTTTTCATGCCACGCCAAGCAGACCACACACCTTGCCACACCGCCGGCACCCTACTCCATAGCCTTGACTACACATATAAAAAACCACGAGAGGCAACCTAAGTTGCCTCTCGTGACTCGCTTGGGGCTCGAACCCAAGACCCCATCCTTAAAAGGGATGTGCTCTACCTACTGAGCTAGCGAGTCTACCCCTATAACTGCTACACAAACGTAAGCAACAATGCTCACATAGTGCAATAGCGAGTGCAAAAGTAGGAGTTTTTTTGTATCCGACCAAATTAAACGACCGTTTTTTTGAGGCAGAGGCACATAAAGTCGCTGTCTGCCCCTTGCATAACGCCCTAAAATCTATACAACAATCCAGCTCGACACGCAAAACATGCACAAACTCCCCCTCAATGTCCACCTTTCCGCGCAGAATACACCTTAATGCCGCACCTAACCATGCCAAAATTTTACCTAACCTCCTCCTTTTTGCACCTAACCCCCTCGAAGTTCGCACAAAAGGCCTCCGCGCGTGATTTTTGAGCCTCCGCGTTTGTTTTTTCATCGTGAAACTTTAAAAATTCATAT
>JAFLUU010000086.1 GCA_022508585.1 Prevotellaceae bacterium
CACGATGAAAAAACAAACGCCGAGGCTCAAAAATCGCGCGCGGAGGCCTTTTCTGTGAGTATGCACGACGTTTGAAAAAGTTTCAACAACCTTTCTGTAAATCTCGACGAGGTTAGGTAAAATTGGAGGGAGTAACAAAGCTCCGTCGGTGCCTATATGTACAAGTCGCACCTGCGAAGCTGCATGAAAACTGCCGCTGCGGCTACTACTGATGCACTGTGCCCGGGTCAGCCTCGCTGATGTCGCGCAGCACGGCGAGGATAGCGTCGATATCGGGCACTTCACTGATGACCATGCGGCGCTTGCCGTTGACCTCGGCGATGCGGCAGGTGCGGCAATGGTGCGACATATATGTTATCACGCGACCGAATGTGTCGCTGAGATAATAAGCGCTCTGCAGGTTGCTGACGAAAAAGAGGGTGAGACTGCCGCCCTTGGCAACAATGCGCTCCACACCGAGACTGCGGGCTAATCGTCTGACGACGGGCACTTGCAGCAGTCCGCTGACGGGCATCGGTACGGCGCCGAAGCGGTCTTCAAGTTTTAAGCGGTAGTCGGCAAGCTGTTGGTCGGTGGTGAGGCTGTCTATCTCGCGATATATGAGCACGCGCTCGCTGCTGCCCGGGATATAGTCCTCGGGCAGATAGAGGGGCAGGTCGCTCTCCAAGGCGCAGTCGTCGACGAAAAGGCTGCCGTGGAGGTCGTTGGTGCTGCGGACTTCGTCGGTGTAAAGATCGGCGAACTCTTCATTCTTAAGCTCCTGCACCGCTTCGGAGAGGATTTTCTGGTATGTCTCGTAGCCGAGGTCTGCGATAAAACCGCTTTGCTCCGCTCCTAAAAGATTGCCTGCTCCGCGAATGTCGAGGTCCTGCATGGCAATCTGCAGGCCTCCGCCCAATTCGCTGAAACTCTCTATTGCCTCCAAACGGCGACGGCTCTCGGTGGAGAGGGCTGCCGCAGGCGGAGTGAGCATATAGCAGAACGCCTTGCGGTTGCTGCGCCCCACGCGGCCGCGCATCTGGTGGAGATCGCTGAGACCGAAGTTCTGGGCGTTGTCAATAATGATGGTGTTGGCGTTGGGAATGTCCACGCCGTTCTCCACTATGGTGGTGGAGAGGAGCACATCGTATTTGCCCTCGATGAAATCGGTTACGACCAGCTCCAACTGGTCAGGGCTGAGGCGGCCGTGTCCGATAGCGACGCGCGCGTCAGGCACATACTGCGCAATGAGCGACTCGATGTGGGGCAACGATGCTATGCGGTTGCTGACAAAGAAGACTTGCCCCTGGCGGCTCAGCTCGAAGTTGATTGCATCTGCAATGACCTCGTGGCTAAAGGTGTGGAGCTCGGTGTGTATGGGATAGCGGTTGGGCGGCGGCGTGGAGAGGACGCTCAAATCGCGCGCGCCCATGAGGGAGAACTGGAGGGTGCGGGGTATAGGTGTGGCGGTGAGGGTGAGCGTGTCGACATTGACCTTCATCTGGCGCAGCTTCTCCTTGGTAGCTACGCCGAACTTTTGTTCTTCGTCGATGATGAGCAGTCCTAAGTCCTTGAACTGTACACTCTTGCCCAGTAGCTTGTGAGTGCCGATGACTATCTCGATTTTGCCTTCCTTAAGCTGCTGGCATATTTCTTTGGTCTTCTTCGGCGATTGGGCGCGACTGAGATAAGCGACATTGACAGGGAAGTTACGCAACCGCTCGCTGAAGGTACGAAAATGCTGGTAAGCCAGAATGGTGGTGGGCACGAGCACCGCCACCTGTTTGCCGTCGGCGGCTGCCTTGAGGGCGGCTCTAACGGCAAGCTCGGTTTTACCGAAGCCGACATCGCCGCAGACTAATCGATCCATGGGGCGCGAGCTCTCCATGTCGTGCTTAATCTCCCGAGTTATCTTGAGTTGGTCGGGGGTGTCCTCGTAGATGAAGGAGGCTTCCAGCTCATGCTGCATGTAGGTGTCGGGGCTATAGGCGAAGCCCTGCTGCTTGCGCCGCTCGGCGTAGAGTTTTATCAAGTCGCGGGCGATGTCCTTTATCTTGCTCTTGGTGCGCTCTTTCATGGCGCCCCACGCGCCTGTGCCGAGACGGGAGAGCTGCGGCGGCTCGCCGTCCTTCGACTTGTATTTGCTGACCTTGCTCAACGAATGGACGGAGACATACACAATATCGCCGTTACGATACATGAGCTTCATGCGCTCCTGCTCGCCCTGGCCGTCGTCCACCATGACAAGACCGACAAACTGCCCCACGCCGTGGTCGACATGGGTAACATAGTCGCCCGGCTCAAACTGCTTGAGGTCTTTCAGCGAAAGGGCGAGCTTGCCGCTCTGGCTGCGAGCGGTCTTGAGCTGGTAGCGGTGGAAGCGATCGAAAATCTGGTGGTCGGTAAAGAAGCAGGCCTTGAGGTTATCGTCGACAAAGCCGGCGTGCAACGCCATCTCGACGGGAATAAATGAGATTTTGCGCTCGGTCTGCTCGAAAATGGCAGCCAATCGTTGGTGCTGCTCGGGATTGTCGGCAAGGATATAAACCTTGTAGCGGCGCTCGATGTAGTCCGTCAAGGTCTGATTGATTATATCGAAATTCTTGTGAAACAACGGTTGCGGCTGGGTGTGAAACTGCACTGCGCTGCCGCTCTTTCCGTTCGGTCGCACGCCCAAGACGAGGGTAGCGAGGTTGTTTGCCTCGCGCCTATAGTCTTCACCACTCAGCAGGAGTCGCTCGGAGTTGAGTTCGAGGGCATCGCGCTCGGTGCTGTCCTTAATCTCATTGCGCTCGATGACTGCTTGTTGGCTGAAGCCCTCATTGTATATATTCTCGACACTTTCCGCCACAAAACGGGGGCTGCGCTGCACCAGTAGAGTGTGCTCGGGCAGATAATGGAACAGACTTACGCGGTCGTCGTCGGTGGCTGCCACAAGCGGCACGATATTTACACTCTCAAGCTTGTCGATTGAGAGCTGACTCTGCACATCGAAGGTGCGGATACTGTCAATTTCGTCGCCGAAGAAGTCTATGCGGAACGGAAGCTCGCAGGAATAAGAAAAGACATCGAGAATACTTCCGCGAATGGCGAACTCGCCGGGCTCGTAGACATAGTCTACATGGCGGAAGCCGAGGTCGAAGAGGCTCTTGTCGATGGTTGTGAAATCAAGTTCCTCATTTACTCTGACGCTGAGGATTTTTTGTTGCAGACTGTCGCTGCGGACAACCTTGACGGCGAGAGCTTCGGGGCAGGTTACGATGAACAGCGGCGCCTTGTCGGCATTCTGCGAAAAAGCGGCAAGACGGCTCAAAACATCGGTGCGCAAAATTTCGTTGGCGCTGTCAATCTGCGCATATTTCACACCGCGGCGATAGGGCGAGGGATAGAATAGCACCTGCTCGTCGCCCAACAGTGCCGCGAGGTCGCCATAAAAATAGCCTGCCTCCTCGCTGTCATTCAGCACGACGAGGAAAACACTACCCTGCTCTACCTTTGATGCCAAGCCGCTCAACATAGCGGGGGCTGCCGAGCCGCTTAATCCCTCGGCGTACAGCGTTTCGCCTGCCGAGATGCTCGCAACCTTCTGCGCCAAGGCTTTTACCGCCGCGCTGCGCGAGAATAATTCACGAAAGTCAGATTTTTTCATCTACCTCCTGCACAAACAACAAAAAGACCACCAGAAAAACTCAGGTGATCTCTTTATTTGTTTGGATATACCAAAGTCAATTATTTTTCCCGACGATTTTACTCGGCAGCCGGAGCCTCTGCGCCTTCAGCCGCAGGCTCTTCGTCTGCAACCGGTGCCGGTGCTGTAGTCTGTTGCGTGGGATTAGGCAAAGCCGGTGCCGCCGTCTGCACGGGCGCATTCTCCATGACAGAACCCACAGTCTGTTGTGCAGGAATGAGATAGGCCGCAGCAATACTCAATACGACCATCGCTATAGCAAGACCCCAAGTCGCTTTTTCTACAAAATCTGTAGTTTTACGCACGCCGCCCATAGCGTTAAGATTGGAGAAACCTGCTGCAAGGCCGCCGCCCTTCGACTCCTGAATAAGCACAATAAGGCACATCAGCACTGCGGCAAGCACGATAAGTACAATTACTACACTATACATCTTGTTTTGTTTTAGTTTTTAGTCGTTATTAAATGAAATAGATACCTCTTTACGGACTTTGCCGAGGAGAAATCACTGCTTTTTGCGCTCCGTAATGCGCTTGAGCAACTCAAGATACCTAATTTGTTCTGCAAAGTAAACACTTTTTTTTGGATTAGCAGCACTGATTACCTTAATTATTTCAAGAGCCTGGGCAAATTTCTGCTGTTTGATATAAATTCCTGCCATTGTCTCGGTATAAAACTCTTCGTTCTGGGCATCTTCAGAAGTGTCGTCGACAATCGGCAAATCGTCGGCCTCGGCAAGATTTTTGCGTATAGCAGAAACAGTAAACTCGTCCTCTTCTCCAAAATTATCGAGCGCATTTATAGCCTCATCATGCGCATTGGTGGAATTGTCCTGCGCAGGTTCGGAATCATAGTCGGGCAACTGCTCAAGATAGGCGGAATAATCAACCTGCGGGTCGGGAGCATCGGCCTTGGCGATCTTGCCGTCCGAATTATCGGGAAGCCCCTTAAGAAAGTTGTCGATGAGCAGCAGAGTGCGGTCGCCGTCGGCCACAATAGCTTCACCGTCCAGTTTTTGGAGGGGAATATGGTAGTTCATACCCTCCACCATGTCAAAAAGCACAGCCCTGTCGGCCACCATAGGCGCAAACTGCTTCAGTGCGCTGCCGAACTGCGGATCATGCACCTTATAGAGGTTCTGCAACAGCAGCAGATAAAGCGTTTGATGGAAAGGATTTTGCCGAATAGCCTCGCGCAGCACCGGAATAGTGTTGCGGTTGAGCATTTCGGGATTGCGTATCAAGTCGATAGCGGATAGTGTTTCCGTTGTCATCATCTTTATATTACCAATTCGCTACGGTAGCGTTGAAAATCTGATCCACAATGTCTTTTATCATCTGCGTAACGAGTTCTTCCTGCACAGCGTTGAGTTGCTGCGAGGCATCGAATTCCGCAGAAGCGGTAAAGCGGCGTTCAAAGTCGTCGGTATGCCGCTTGTTATTGACAAAGCGCACGTTGACCGTCATCTTGAGCTGCGTCTGGTTGGAGAAACCGTCTGCAGAGACAGCCTTATTGAACTGACTGTACTCCACAATTTCGCCGGAGAGCTGCAGGTCGCCATGACGCTTGACCTGCTGGAGCTTAGTCTGCCGGGCGTAGGTGTCAGTCAGCTCGTTGTTGAACATAGCGTGCATCGGCGCCCACACATAAGCCGAACGCAGTGGAAAATTAGCGATCTCGATTGTCTTAGTGGTTGTGTAATCAATAGAAGTGCTCGTGAACTTATAGCTCACGCTGCACCCTGCTATCAGCAACAGCACCAACAACAACGATTTACTTAATATCTTCGAGACCATACTCCTTAATATATCTATAAAGTGAACGCTCGCTTATGTTAAGTTGCTCGGCAGTTTTCTTGCGCGAGCCGCGAAAGCGACGCAACGTGTCGCGCAGAAGGTCAATCTTCACGTCCTCCAATGTCTCGTCGGACTCGGCGTCAACATACTCTACCTCGGCAGCGCTGGAAGCCTCGGTATAATTATTTTGACCGGCGGCAGCCAACGCAGGGAACTGCCTACTGTTTTTACGCATCACGGGCTTGGCGGAAAGTCCGAGCTGCTGGCGCAAATCGGCCAGCTCGTGCGACAGATTCTGCACCTCCTGCCCTAACTGAGCCAGATAAGTGTATATCACAGTGCGCTCGGACTCAAAACCCTTGTCGTCATTGAGCGAAAGCATCGTGCCGCTATCCTCCTCTGGCAGGTAACGGCGCAAAATGTCGAGCGTTATGTCGCGCTGCGGCGCAGTGATAGACATACTCTCGGCCAAGTTGCGCAACTGGCGGATATTGCCCGGCCAAGAGTAGCGGCGCAAGGCGGCGGCAGCCTCATCGTCGAGAGAAATAGGCTCCGGCATCTGATATTTGAGAGCCGTATCAAGAGCAAACTTCTTGAACAGCAGTCCAATGTCGTTGCCCCTGTCGCGAAGTGGCGGCACATCGATGCTCACCACATTAAGACGATAATACAAGTCCTCGCGGAAACGCCCCTCCCTGACAGCCTTGAGCATATTGACATTGGTGGCGGCCACAAGGCGCACGTCGGTCTTCTTAACCTCGTCGGAGCCGACTGGGATATACTCGCCCTTTTCCAACACGCGCAACAGCAGCGCCTGAGTGGTGAGAGGCAGCTCGCCCACCTCGTCGAGGAAAAGCGTACCGCCGTTGCAGACGGAGAAATAACCCTCCCTGTCATTGCTGGCATCGGTAAACGCACCCCTGACATGGCCGAAAAGCTCCGAGTTGATAGTGCCTTCGGGAATAGAACCGCAGTTGACAGCCATAAAACGCTTGCGACTGCGTCGGGAGTGGTCGTGAATGATGCGCGAGAAGCTGTCCTTGCCCACACCGTTCTCGCCCAGAATCAGCATCGTCAGCTCGGTGGGAGCGACGGCGAGGGCTATCTGCAGAGCGCGGTCGAGGGCTTCGCAATTGCCCACAATGTCGTAACGCTTCTTTATTTCCGCCAAATTATGTTTCATCCGTCTCGTTTTCTTAAAAGGTCAGCTCAAGTTTAATGCGCCAGCCCCACTTCTTAGCATCGGGAAGGTAGAGATAATTGAGCCTGCGCACAGCCTGTACCTGCAAAATCTTGAAGATATTGTACACGCCGGCATACACCTCCACGTAAGGCTTGTCGCTCTCCATGACGTGTGAAGAATATTCATAGCTGCCGTCGGGGTTGAAGTGGCCGGGGAAGTAGTATAGCCTGCTGTCGTCGGGATGAAGGGCGGGATTGTTCTTATCCGTCAGCGTGCCCCAGAGCGCATCGACGCCCATAACCTCGCGCCACTTCAGCTTTCTGAGCAGCGGCACGCGATTGAAGAGCTTGCCGCTAAGATCCCACGTTATCATAGCCGAGGCGTAGCGGTCATTGAGGAACTCCATGTTGTTAATCATGCAGAACGTACCCTTATGCACCACATAAGAGAGGTTAGCCGCAGGCATAATCAGCAGAGGATAGGGCACCTTATTCCATTGCGCACCGGTCTTGAAAAACATATCGAGCCTGCCGAAAGCAGAAGGCAACCAGAAGCGCTTATAGACCGTAGCCTCTGTAAAATTATAGTTGTGTTCGCCGCCAAGCAACTTGACACCGGCAGTATGAGAGAGCGTAAAGATCGGAGCCTCGTTGTTGACCGGAATACGGCGCTGCTTGGTGTTGACATACTTGACACCCGGAGTGTAACTCACGCCGAGGCGCAGGTCAGTGGTGTTGAAGTAGCGCCTATGAGCCTCCGTGTCCCATGTAGGAACGGGGCTGCCGTTCAGAGGCTGGTAGAACAAAGCCCCCACCCCCTCGTCGCGCTCACGCTGCACCATCACGTCGAAGCCCATGCCGTTAGTCCACTCACGCTGATAGCGCGCGCCGACCTTAGTGAAGTACATCATCTGGTCTACAGTCATTACCTTGAACGACGAGAACACATTGTCCTTGTCAGTAGGCAGAAACTTGTCGGAGGGCGACATCACATCGGTCTGCGCCGAGACCGAGACATTGTTATACGGATACTCATTGACCGAATACGCCCTCTTGTTGAAAGCATAAGACAACTCGCCCATACCCTTCACGCGGCGATCCTTAAAACCGTATGCCACATAGCCCCGACCAAAGATGTTGGGGTGCAGATTGGCCGTAGTCTGTGCCGAAGCACGCAGACGGAATCCATCGATGAAGTTGTGGCTGAAGATAGTGTTGATTGGGCCGATGTCGATAAGCGAAGGCTTCTTCGGATCATTGGAAGTCTCAACGTAATTCTCCACAAACGCCTTAAAGACGAACATGAAGATATTAAAATTGTTCATCTGCTGAAACTCCTTGACCATCAGGCCGATGTCAGCCTCCGCCTTGGTGAGGCTGTCAGTGCGCATCTCAGCCCAGAAATCCTCCTTGCGCAACTCCGCGTTGGGGTCGATCATCTCTGTGCCGCCAAAGCGGAACTCCTTGTCGGCCACAGGCTCTAAATTATAGTCGGTAAACCTGTTAGTCAGCTGCACCTGCAGTCGAGCCAAGTCCATAATGGCAGAGAGCTGCACGGTCATCTTGTTACTCTCCATCACTTGGTCGCCGGACGGCAGATGCTTGTACTCCTGATTGATGTTAAGCTGCTCCACGAAGTTAACATCGGAGTTTTGCGGAAACAAAATCTTCGACTGACGCACCCTATAGGTAGAATCCGCCAGAATAAAGAGGCTACCCGAGAAGCCGAAGTCCTGCGGATTGTTAGGCGTAAAGGTAACCTCGATGCATCTGTCGTCGCCCACATAAACCGTGTCTTGTATAAAGTAGCGGTAAAAACTTATAGCATTAGTAGCCGAAAGCGGACTGATAAACTGATGCTGCAGCAGGCGCACATTGTCGTCGAAGATGTTGATGTCCGCAAAGCAGTCGGCCAGCAGGCTGTTCAGAATCTCGCCGGTAGTAAAGAACTTATTGAGGCCGTCCTCACGCTTGCCGGTGATAATCGTCTTCTCCGCAGCAGGATTTTTGCGCCAAATCTGGCGAGCCGTAGTTTCCTGAAAAGTAACAGGCAAGATGCGCTTGCCCGTCTCAGGGCAAATCTCCACATGCTTCTCCAAGAACGGCAGTTTCTTAAGCATACCGTCCTTAAATGTACGCTCGTTCACATCGTTAAAGGAGAAGGTCAGCTTCTTATAAAGATTGTAGGAGAAGTAATCATGGCGGTGAATATCAAGCTGTTTCTTCGCCGCAATCACCTTCTTCATCAGCTCCACGGCAGGATTATTCTTGCGCGAATACTTTTTCTTCTTACCCTTGACCACAGCCGCCTGTAACTCATGCGGCGACTGGCGCAACAGCACCTCCACCTTGCTCACAGCAGCAGTGATAGCAATATTCTGGCGCTCATAGCCCATAAAGCTGACCACAAGCGTCTTGCCGGCGTGCAGCGGCAGGGAGAAGTTACCCTGCTCGTCGGTGTTAGTGCCCACAGGCATACCGTCGTAGTACACGTTGACCCACGCCATAGGCAGATTAGTAGCCGCGTCAGTAACACGACCCGTCAGCTGCTGCGCGCGCATCGCCACCCCGGCCAGCAATATCAATATAGTTATAAGAAATCTGTACATTGACAATCCTAATTCCGCATATATGCACAACAAGTCCACACCTCAGCAGACATATTCTGCACCATAATCTGCAAAATTAGCACATTTTTTCTACATACGCCCTACCAAACCCACATATATACACCATTACTCACTAAAGCCCCCCCCTCCCACTCGTACAAAAGAGTCTCGAAGTTCGCAGAAAGGCGCAGCCTTCGCGAGCAGTTGTCGTGTACGTCGCTCGTAGAGCGGTGCACGAACAAAACAACTGCGAGAGCGAAGCGGCAATTGTCGTGCGTACTCACAGAAAAGGCCTCGGCGCGCGATTTTTGAGCCTCCGCGTTTGTTTTTTCATCGTGAAACTTTAAAAATT
>JAFLUU010000087.1 GCA_022508585.1 Prevotellaceae bacterium
CACGACATTTCTACGCGCGCGGAGGCTCAAAAATCGCACGCGGAGGCCTTTTGTGTGAGTCCGCACGACATTTACTCGCGACCCCTATGGGGTTAGGCGCGCTAAGGAGAGGATAAGGTGCGCGGAAAGGATGATTACGACACCGGTGGGACACAAAAAAGGAGAGCCTTTCGGCTCTCCCACACGCTAAACAATTCTTTATGAAAAGAATCTTTACTTCCTTGCTTCCTTAGGTGGACTTGCCATCCTGCGAAGCATATTTCTTTCAAATCGTTTCTCGGCTGCCTGCACGCTGAGCAGTTTAGATGCAGAAACAATTTTGAGCATCTTCTTCTGGTAGTCGACTCCTATGTCGAGCATCTGGCGGTCTATTGCGTTGGCGCGCTCCAGCGTTTTCTGCGCGTCCTTTTCGCTTAAGTTGCCCTTGTCGGCTTCACGCATGATGTGGTTTCTCTCTCCGAGTAGCTTGCGCTGCTCATTGCGCATGGCGTGATATAGTGGCAGTAGCTTCTGCGCTTCTTGCGGCGTGAGCTTGGCTTGCTCCGTGATGAAGGCTTCTATCTTCTGCTTGAACTCTTCCGGAGAGAAGCGCCTGCCGTCGCGACCCTGTTGCTGCGCCATGGCTTGGGGCAGGGTAGGGGCGAAGAGTGCTGAGAGCGTCAGGCAGATTACTGCGAGCAGGTATTTGCGGAGTGTCATATCGCTTGTGTTAAGGTTAGTTGAGCTTAAAATTCGTCGTTTGAGACATATGCTAAGATGTCGTGTGTGCTGACCATCATGTAGTCGCACGCGTCGTCGATGTAGTCGCTCATAGCATCGGTGGCGAGGCTTTCCTCTTCGGCCTTGGGGGCGGACTGCTGCGTGTTGGCGACTAATGCTTTCTGCTCCGCGAGTTTGCGCTGGTATTTGAAGACGAAGACTCCAAAGTAGAGGCCTGCGAACATAGCGGCCATGTAGATGTATGGCTTGAGCTTGGCGTAGAGCGTTGATTTGGGCGCTTTCGGCATAGGCTGCTCCCCATTGTCGGCCGGCAACTGTGCCATTACCCTTGCGGTGAGCGTGTCGAAGTATCCCTCGGGCACCTTAAACGGCTCTTTGCTCGCGTATCCTTTATTTAAGTTGAGTGTCTTCATTTGTCTGCTCTCTGTTGTTTTGACTGCGGAGGCGCAAAAAAGTTTAATCGAGGGTATTAAAAAAATCTTCTATCTTTTTTGCCGCGATGTGATAGGAGGCTTTCAGGGCACCTACGGAGGTTTGCAGAAGTTCGGCCATGTCTTCGTATTTCATCTGGTCGTAATATCTGAGGGTGAAAACTTGGCGCTGCTTGGGAGGCAGTGTGTCGAGGGCTTGCTGCAGCATACGTTCTGTCTCGTCGCCATCGAAGTAGGGGTCGCTTTCCAATGTTTCGGCGAGGTTGGCTTCCTCTCCGTCAATGGAGACATTGTCTCGGCGCTGCTGTATGTGGGCCATGCTTTCGTTGGCAGCGATGCGGTAGAGCCAAGTGGACAGTGCGGCATCGCCGCGAAAGGTGTCCATAGCGAGCCATGCTTTTACGAATGTGTTTTGCAAAATGTCGTCAGCGTCGTCGTGGAATGTAACGATGTGGCGTATCTGCCAATAGAGCCGGCTGCTGTACTTGGCCACCATAGCTTCGAAGGCGGCTCTGCGGGTTGCGGGTTCGCGGAGCTGCTCTATGAGCTGTCGGTCGGTGGGGTGCTGCGCCATGCTGTCGTGTAAAAGAAAAAGAGTAATTAGGTTCGGCTTGGGGTTGGCCTAATTACTCTTTTGTGTATATGGGGTTAGAATGTTTGTCTTTATGATATAGACACCTTGCGCACTTGCTTGGCTACCTTGAGGAGGTAGATGCCTTTGGCGAGGTTGGTGCTTATGGTTTGGTCTTCGGTCTCTATGTTGTAGGTGGCGGCTTTTGCTCCCGTAACGTAGTAAACGACGAGTGTCTGCTTGGCTGCACCTGTTACGCGGATAGTGTTACCCGAAACGCTGATGCCAATCTCCTGCGCTTCCGGGGCATTGGCCGCGGCCAACTCCGCCTCTGCAGGTGTGCCGAGGGCTATGGGTGCTGCGCTGAGCGTTATCGTCATTGCAAGGGCCGCTATCAGTACATTTATGCGCTTCATTTCCACGTTTTTATTGAATATTCAATGCAAAAATAGTGTTTTTTCTATATTCCGGCCAAACTTTTACACAATTTTTTCGTGTTTTTTGCGTTAGTTAGCAGCTATTTATTTGTTTTTCGCGGTGTTTTGGTGCAAAAATGTCGCGGTTTGCGTTGGCCGCGAGCGCGTGGCGGCAAACGAAAAGCCGCATTCACAGAACGCGAATGCGGCTTTTAGAATTCTGATGTACTATCTTACAAGAAACGGCCTACGATGCGGAAGTTGATAGTGGGATAGACAGAGATTTTGGAGATAATCTTGATGACATCGCCGCCATCGCCACCTGCGTGGTCGTCTGTGAGTTGGCTTTGCTGGTATGTATGTGTGTGCTCGTCGTAAGTCGGCGCGTAAACCTTAGGACTGTTCCAGAACTGAACACCCATATCGAACTGGCAGCCGATGCGATTTTTGCGAGGTACGGCCCGACCCCAGCCGATGCCGAGGTAAGGACGGAAGCTGCTTACCTTGATATTGGCTTCTACATCGCCCTCGTCAGCAGGGTTGGGAGTAATGAAGTAATCGCCGAGCTCTGCTCCGATGATTGACTGACCTGCTACGTACTGGCGAGCTGCTACTGGTAGATTTTCGGGGTGTAGTACGGCTTCGTTCCAATCTGTTACGGCTTTCAAGAAACCTGCTTCCTTGTTGTAGACCGAAACGAGCTTGCTACCTCCTACGTAGAAACCGGTAGTTGCGTGCCAGCTGCTGTTCTTAAAGGGATAGATGTCGAGCAGGAAGTGAAAGGTAGTGTTTGACCACTTTCCCTCAACGTCCATGCTTTCTGGAATGCCGTTGGGAAGGCCGGAAAGGTCAATGACGTTGTAGCCTGCTGCAGCATTGACTTGTTCTGCTCGTCTGGTAATGTCGCGGAAGTCGCTGTTGAGATCTTTCGTCCCCAAATCGAGGTCTGTGTTTATCTTGATTTCGGGGAAGATGTCAGCACCGACGCGAACGCCGAACCAACGGTTGATTGTGGTAGAAAGGTCGACGGCGACACCTGTAGTACCGACGCCCACGCCCACGCCGAAATGCTTTGGAATCCACGACTCCCCGGTCTGCGCAGAAATGGTCTGCATACTTAGCAGCGCAAGACTGCATACAAATAAAAGTTTCTTCATACTTATCTAATAGTTTTAACAAAAATTATATTGATTGCAAAATTAAATAAAAATTGCAAGACATGAAAGCGTATGATGAAATAATGAAATGTTTTGTATATCTTGCGATTGCTTTTGTGCAAGTCATGTTGCAAAACTCCGATATGCCGTGTTGTTGCCGCGCGAACGAGGATAGGTGCGGTGTCGTTATTTTTATGATCGGGGAGCAAAAAAAACGGAAAAATGTGGGCTGTACGAATAAAAAGTTTTACCTTTGCAGCCGCTTACCTTGATGGGTGGCATAATGATATCAACATTTTAACTAAAAATTATGTACTTAGATTCTGAAAAGAAGAAGGAGATCTTTGGAACCTACGGCGCGTCTAACACTGACACCGGCTCTCCAGAAGCTCAGGTGGCATTGTTTTCTTACCGTATTTCCCACTTGACGGAACACATGAAGGCCAACCGTAAAGATCATAGCACAGAAAGGGCCTTGACGAAGCTGGTAGGCAAGCGCCGCGCGCTGCTCAACTACCTTAAGAGGAAGGATATTACCCGCTATCGTAACATTGTCAAGAAACTCGGCCTGCGTAAGTAAGGCAGTGTCAGTTCAAGGCAAGACAACAAAGAGCCGCACTCCACTGAAATCGGGTGCGGCTCTTTGATTTGTGTGTATTTTGTGCTGACGTGCCAGCTTTTGGGCATTTTACGTGCTTTTCTAATACGTTATCGGAAAAAAAACGCTACATTTGCACACCTATTTATAATATACGCACGCGCGTATGGAATGGTAATGCGTTAAAACCGGTAGCATCGTGGACTATAGGAATGACGGATATGAGATAATGGCTCCCGCGGGCTCGTGGGAATCGCTGTCTGCTGCCATTAAGGCCGGCGCCGACTCTATTTACTTCGGCGTGGAGAGCTTGAATATGCGCGCCCACTCGGCGGCGCATTTCACGGTGGCGGATTTGGCGGAGATTGCTCACAAATGTGCCGCTGCCGGCGTGAAAAGCTACCTCACTGTCAACACTATCATCTACGGCGAGGACTTGGAGCAGATGCGCGTCATCTGTAGTGCCGCCAAGGAGGCTAATATCTCCGCCGTGATAGCGAGCGATGTGGCGGTGCTGCAGTTCTGTCGCGAGATAGGGGTGGAAGTACACCTCTCCACGCAGCTTAACATCAGCAATGTCGAGGCTCTGAAGTTTTATGCGCAGTTTGCCGATGTGGTGGTGCTGGCTCGGGAACTGAACCTCGACCAAGTGAGCGAAATCAGCCGCCAGATTGAACAGCAGGACATCTGTGGCCCCAGCGGCGAGCGCATCAGGCTCGAGATGTTCTGCCATGGTGCCTTGTGCATGGCGATTAGCGGCAAGTGCTACCTCAGTCTGCACAACTTGGGCTACAGTGCCAACCGCGGCAGCTGCCTGCAGGTCTGCCGCCGCAGCTATACGGTGCGCGACCGCGAGAGTGATGTCGAGCTCGATGTGGATAACAAATACATCATGTCGCCTAAGGACTTGAAGACCATTCGTTTTCTCGACCGCATGGTGAAAGCCGGCGTCAAGGTCTTCAAAATCGAAGGGCGCGCCAGAGGAGCGGAATATGTGTACACTACCGTGCAATGCTACAAGGAGGCTCTGCAGGCTGCGCTCGAGGGTCAGTGCTCCGAGGAGCGGAAAGCGTGCTGGGACGAGCGCTTGGCAACTGTGTTCAACCGCGGTTTCTGGGACGGCTACTACCTCGGCCAGCAACTCGGCGAGTGGAATAAGGATTACGGCTCGAGTGCTACCGAGAAGAAGGTCTATGTGGGACGCGGCATCAAGTATTTCTCCAAAATCGGGGTGGCGGAGTTCCTCCTCGAGGCTGCTCCGCTCGACAAGGGCGACCGTCTGCTCATCACCGGCCCCACTACGGGCGCGGTGTATGTAGATGCCGACGAAATCCGCTACGATTACTCCCCCGTCGACCACGCAGAGCAGGGGCGCTATGTCTCTATAGCCGTGCCGGAGAAGATTCGCCCCTCCGACAAGCTGTTTAAGCTCGTCAAGACCGACAAGTCGAATTAGTCAATCGTCATAAACATGAAAAGGGTACAAATAAATCCTCTGTTTGACGACAATAAAGAATTACATATCTTTATAGAGAACTTGCCAGAAGATTTTGAAGGCGGCGGAGAGATTATTTGGAACGGTCGTAATAAGATAAAAAAATTTCCTATAATTATCACTAATGCTGATGGCAGTGTATACAGCATAGTTGTCAAGCGTTTCAAACGTCCCGGTTTTATCAAAGCTATTAGTTACGCTATACGACGCAGTAAGGCCGCCAAGGCTTTTTGTAATGGTATGGAATTGTTACGGAGTGGGGTAGATACTCCTATTCCGATCGCTTGTGTAGAAGTAACGTGTAGCACTGTGTGTAAGGATATGTACTATATATGTGGTGAGACAAATATGAAGCCTATTGTTAATGCACTTGAACGCTCCAAATGGGATGTAGGGCTCGCTACTGCTTTCGCACGATTCGTTGCAATGCTCCATACAAAAGGAATATTGCATAAAGATCTCAATAATACGAATGTGCTTTATGCACAACACGCAGATGGCAGTTATAGTTTCTCTGTTATTGACATAAACCGCATGAAATTTTATTCGGAAAGCAAGATTGTCCCCCTCAAGATTTGTTTGAGAAACCTAACTCTCTTTACTGGGTGCATAGACTTATTTGTTTATGTACTTAGAGAATACTTAAACGCACGAGGCATAAATGACAAGGGAATAGAAAGACAGGGATTGCGTATAAAAAAAGCCCACGATATTAGTTATGCTCGTAGAAAAAAAATATTTCATCCGTTGCGATGTAAAAAATAATACTGCGTAACAGCAATTTCACGCGTTTACTCTTTAATTATTCAACGGATTGTTTTTAAGCGTGCATCAGATTGATGTAGATGTCGCGTATTTGCCCTGCGACATCGAGGTTTTGGAAACGTGTAATATATTGACGAGATAGTTCAACACGATTTGTACGTTCGCTTTCATTATTCAACTTCATAATTGCGTTTGCCATTTCTACAGGGTCATCAGGAGAGACATAGAGACAATCTGGTCCGCCAGCCTCTTCAAGGCATGAACCTGTTGCAGCAACAACGGGAATCCCTGCATTGATAGCCTCAATAATAGGAATACCGAAACCTTCGTAACGTGAAGGATAAACGAAAATATCTGCCATGTTATAGAATGCGTGCAGATCTTTATCAGGTACACCATGAAAAATTTTTACTCTATCGGAAAGACCAAGTTTTAGAATGACTTTATTTATATCGTTTACGTAGTCTGTGTACTTGCCAACAATTACTAAACAAATGTCATTCGGAAGGTAACAAAGGGCATTGACGGCCAATAAAACATTTTTACGTTTCTCAATAGAGCCTACATTGAGAATAAATTTCTTAGGTAGAGCATATTTTGCTCTCATGGCATGCATTGTCTGCATGGAGACTTTATCATGAAATCTTGGGTTGCAACTCTGATATATTACATTTATTTGCTGTTCATCTATCCCAGCATATTCGCAAATGTCGCGACGTGTACATTCACTTATTGCAATAATACGATCTGCTTCAATTAGAGTCTTATGGAATTTCCATTTATATAGCATTACATCTAAATAGTTATAATATTCCGGATGGCGCAAGAAAATGAGGTCGTGAATAGTTACAACTGTCTTTATGCCAGTCTTTTTTATGCCGATAGGCAATTCGCCTGAAAGACCATGAAAAATGTCTATACGATCGTGTTGCAACTGTCTAACAATGCCTTTGCTGCGCCATAGGGCTTTGGCAAGTGCATTCTTCTTGTCTGAAAAAACATAATGCAGATTGCTACGTTCTGTAACTAACTGACGCAAGTCCTGTTTCCCTTGGTCGGGCGCGTAGAGATGGAGGTCTATATTGGCAAACATTGCAAGGTCGTTTGCTAAAGTACGACCATAGTTACCTAATCCTGTGGCATTTGCGACGATGCGCTTTGCATCTAATCCTATATGTAATATATTACTCATATTATATGCAAAGATAATATTTTTGGTATTATTACAATGCGTTTTAGGAAAAGATATGTAACTTTGCCATAAAATAAGTCAACATATGATAAATATCCCATTTTCACCACCATATATTGATGAAGCTGTAATAAACGAGGTTACCGATTCTCTGCGTTCGGGCTGGATTACCACTGGCCCGAAAGTAAATGCTTTGGAACAGGAGATTCAAAAATTAGTTAATGCTCAGAAGGTGCTTTGTGTTAATTCTTGGACGACTGGTGCCATAATGATGTTGCGTTGGCTTGGTGTAAAACCTGGAGACGAAGTCATAATTCCTGCTTATACTTATTGTGCGACAGCCTTAGCCGTACTTTGGGCAGGTGCAAAGCCAGTAATGGTGGATGTGAATGACGATTTTAATATCTCTATTGATGCAATTCGCGAGGCGATTACCTATAGAACAAAAGCTATTATTCCTGTTGATATTGCGGGTTGGCCATGCGATTACTCTGCGATTATGAGTCTTGTTTCAGAGCCAGAAATTAAAAAAATGTTTGAGCCAACTTCTCCTATAATGGAGAAAATAGGTCGCGTAATGGTAATTAGCGATTCTGCTCATTCTCTCGGAGCACATTATCACGGCAATTGCTCTGGCACAGATACTGATATAACAATTTTCTCGCTTCACGCTGTGAAGAATATTACAACAGCTGAAGGTGGTGCTATTTGTCTAAATCTGCCTGTACCATTCGATAATAGCGTGGTATATAAAGAGTTGCGTCTAATGTCTTTAAATTGCCAGACTAAAGATGCATTCACAAAGAGTAAAGCTGGCGGTTGGCAATATGATATTGTTGGTTTGGGGATGAAGGCTAATATGCCAGATGTGAACGCGGCTATTGGTCTGGCACAGATTCGTCAATATGATAAGATGCTCGCAGAGCGTAGGCGTGTTTTTAATACTTATAATGAAATGTTCTCCCAATTTGATTGGGCGATATTGCCACCATACTTGCAGGATGGATGTGAAAGCTCTTGCCATGTTTACGCATTGCGTATTAAAGACATTAGCGAAGAGCAGAGAAATGCAATAATTGATTTTGCCTCAAAAAAACAAGTAGCATTAAATGTTCATTTTACGCCGCTACCAATGTTTACTTATTTTAAGGATTTAGGCTATGATATGTCTTCTTATCCGCAGGCTTTCGCTAATTATGTTCATGAGATATCCTTACCATGTTATCCGCAACTTGATGATAATAAAGTTCGATTTGTGGTAAATGTGATAAGAGATGCCTATCAACAGGTTGTAGGGAGATGATATCTGTCGTCATAAATACTTATAATGCAGAGAAGCATCTTATAGATGTACTCGAGGCTGCTAAGGATTTCGATGAGATTGTAATATGCGACATGGAGAGTAATGATAATACTATAGAAATAGCGAAAAAATATAGTTGCAAGATTATTACTTTCCCTAAGCAGAATCATAAAAGTGCCGAGCCTGCTCGTACTTATGCCATACAAAATGCAACAAGTAAATGGGTACTTGTCGTGGATGCAGATGAGATCATTACTACAGGTTTGCGGCAATATTTATATGAGCGGATAAAAGATGTTAATTGTCCCGCGGGATTGTATATAGCAAGGCGCAATAAAGTTTTTGGGAAATATAGTCGTGATTGGTCGCGCGATTATCAATTACGTTTCTTTGTACGTAAAGGTACCACTTGGCCTCCTTATGTTCATACTTTTCCGCAAATTCAAGGAATCGTAGAGTATGCTCCTGCTTGTTACCAATTACTACATTTAGCCGATGTTACTACTGCACAGTGGATATCAAAGATGAATGAGTATACTGATAATGAAATTGTGAAAAAAGCCAATCGTAACTTTGGTATAGCTGCATTGTTCCTACGTCCATTGTGGCGTTTTGTTTTGTCTTATTTTATTCGTGGTGGATTCTGCAATGGTAGACGCGGGTTGCTACAAGCAATACAGTGGGCTATTTATCAACAAGTGCTTGTGTCTAAAATTATTGAACATAAATGTCGTGAGAGTGTATGAATAAGGTATACCATATAGTTTCTAATAAAGATTGGGGTGGCGGAGAACAATATATATATGATTTAGCAAACCGCCAAATAGCTAATGGTTTCTTCGTAGAGATCTTATGCAGACCGAT
>JAFLUU010000088.1 GCA_022508585.1 Prevotellaceae bacterium
TTCCGCCGCCCAACGTGACGGGTGTGCTCCACATGGGCCACATGCTCAACAATACGATACAGGATATTCTTATCCGCAAGGCGCGTCTGGACGGCAAGAACGCCCTTTGGGTGCCCGGCACCGACCATGCCTCCATCGCCACCGAGGCAAAGGTGGTGGCGCGCCTCAATGAACAGGGCATCAAGAAGCGCGACATCGGGCGCGAGGAGTTTCTGCGCCACGCGTGGGACTGGACGCACGAACACGGCGGCATTATCCTCAAGCAGCTGCGTCGTCTGGGCGCCAGCTGCGACTGGGAACGCACGGCTTTCACTATGGACGAAAAGCGCAGCGAGAGTGTGCTCAAAGTGTTCGTGGATTTGTATAATAAGGGGCTTATCTATCGCGGCCTGCGCATGGTTAACTGGGACCCGAAGGCGCAAACCGTCCTCTCGACCGAGGAAGTAATCTACCGCGAGGAGAAAAGCAAACTCTACTACCTTAAATATTATGTGGAGGACAGCAATTCAGTTCAGCCTGCGGGTGTTGAGGGTGAGGTTCTCCACAAAGACGCCAAGGGCTACTACGCTGTGGTGGCCACCACGCGCCCCGAGACAATCATGGGCGACACTGCGATGTGTATCAACCCCAAAGACCCCAAAAACCAGTGGCTTAAGGGGCACAAGGTGGTGGTTCCGCTCGTCGGGCGCGTCATTCCCGTTATTGAAGACCGCTATGTGGATGTCGAGTTCGGCACTGGCTGTCTCAAGGTTACGCCGGCGCACGATGTCAACGACTATCAGCTCGGCCAGACACACAATCTCGAGACTATCGACATCTTTAATCCCGACGGCACCATCTCCGACCAGAGCCCGCTCTATGTAGGCAAAGACAGGATGGAGGTTCGCAAAGAGATTGCCAAAGATTTGGAAGCCGCCGGCTTGTTAGAGAAAGTAGAGGACTACGATAACAAAGTCGGATACTCTGAACGCAACCCCGACACCGCTGTCGAGCCACGCTTGTGCCGCCAATGGTTCCTTAAGATGCGTCATTTTGCCGACATCGCCCTGCCTCCTGTCCTGGAGGGGAAGATAAAATTCCACCCCCAGAAGTATGTGACTACTTATCGCAACTGGTTGGAAAATATCCAGGACTGGTGTATCAGCCGCCAGCTCTGGTGGGGGCATCGCATCCCTGCTTATTTCCTGCCCGTCAAGGAAGGAGAGGAAGAGCGCTACATTGTCGCCCTCACAGAGGAGGAAGCGCTTGCCGAGGCGCATAAAATCGCAGGTTTCGAGACCATTTCTTCCTCCGATCTCCGCCGCGACGAAGATGCGCTCGACACTTGGTTCTCCTCGTGGCTCTGGCCGATCTCGCTTTTCGATGGTATCAACGCGCCCGACAACGAAGAAATAAAATACTACTACCCGACAGCTGACCTTGTCACTGGACCGGATATTATCTTCTTCTGGGTGGCACGCATGATCATGGCCGGCGAAGAATACATGCACGATGTGCCGTTCCGCAATGTTTATTTTACCGGCATTGTCCGCGATGAAATCGGCCGCAAGATGTCTAAATCGCTCGGCAACTCGCCGGATCCAATCGAGCTCATTGAAAAGTACGGCGCCGACGGCGTTCGTATGGGTATGCTCCTTGCCGCTCCCGCCGGCAACGATATTTTGTTCGCAGAAAGCCTTTGCGAACAAGGCAGAAACTTTTGTAATAAAATTTGGAACGCATTCAGATTAGTAAAAGGTTGGCAAACGGGCACGGAAGAACAAGAGCAGAGGGAGGTTTGCGGCATCGCTATCGAGTGGTTCGAGGCGAAGTTGCGCGCAGTTGAGGCCGAGCTTAACGATTTGTACAGCAAGTATCGCCTAAACGAGGCGCTGATGACTGTTTTCAAGCTCTTCACGGACGAATACTCGGGCTGGTATCTGGAAATGGTGAAGCCGGCGTACCAAAAGCCCATCGACCGGGCGACATACGAGGCGACATTGAAATTCTTCGAGCGCTTGTTGCGCTTAATCCACCCCTTCATGCCATTTATTACCGAGGAACTTTGGCAGCACCTCTACGAACGCAAGGATGGCGACAGCATCATGATAGCGAAAGCCGAGGGCGCGGCGCCGAATGTCGATGGGAAACAGGAGATGGAGCTCATCGCGCAGTTTGAAGATGTCAAGAAAGTGGTGGCAGGCGTGCGCGCTGTGCGCAATCAGAAGAACATCCCGCCCAAGGAGCCGCTGGCGCTCGTGGCAATCGGCAGCAACGCTCTTAAAGCCTACGATGCTGTGGTAAAGAAGATGTCCAATCTATCGGAAATCCTCGCCACGGACGAAAGTCCCGAGGGCGCGGTGAAATTTATGGTCGGTACTCGCGAATATGCTGTGCCGGTGGGAAATCTCATCGATGTGGAGGCTGAAATACAGAAGCAGGAGGCGGAGTTGAAGCATCTCGAAGGATTTTTGGCAGGCGTGCAGAAAAAATTGCAGAACGAGCGCTTCGTGCAGAACGCTCCCGACGCCGTAGTCGCCCTCGAGCGCAAGAAACAAGCCGATGCCGAGCAGAAGATTGCCGCCATAAAGGAAACGCTAAAGGCTCTGAAAAGTTAGAATCATGCACACCCGTCAGGAAATGCTGCAGGCTTTCGACCGCCTGCTCGATGTGCTCTACGAGTTGCGGCAGAAGTGCCCTTGGGATGCCGTGCAGACCAACCAAAGTCTGCGCAGCAACACGATAGAAGAAGTCTTCGAGCTTTGCGATGCCCTCGCGCGCGAAGATAATAAGGAGATATGCAAGGAGTTGGGCGATGTGCTGATGCATGTGGGTTTTTACGCCATGTTTGGTGAGGAGAAAGGCATCTTCGACCTCGCCGATGTCTGCAACCAAGTGCGCGAAAAGTTGATATTCCGCCACCCCCATGTTTATGGCAGCGTCGACGCCAAGACGCCCGACGCCGTGGAGGACACTTGGGAGCAGCGCAAGCAGCGCGAGAAGGACGGCAACAAGTCGGTGCTCGCCGGCGTCCCCTCAGCACTCCCCTCGCTGATAAAATCTTACCGCATTCAGGACAAGGCGCGCCATGTCGGCTTCGATTGGGAGCGCAAGGAGCAGGTGTGGGACAAGGTAAAGGAAGAAATCAGCGAGTTTGAGGCAGAGATTGCCAACATGGACGCAGATAAAGCCGAGGCCGAGTTCGGCGATGTGCTGTTCAGCCTCATCAATGCCGCTCGTCTATATCATATCAACCCCGATAACGCGCTGGAACGCACCAACCGCAAGTTTATCCGCCGCTTCAATTATTTAGAACAGCAGACTATCAAGCAGGGGCGCGACCTCCACGATATGACGCTCGCCGAGATGGACGCTATCTGGGAGGAGGCGAAGCGAAAAGTTGACGAAGATTTGCATTAGCGCCTGCGCACTGACGCGTTAAGCGCGAAAATGATAACGAATATGCAAAAAAAACTTAGGAATTAAGCAATTCCTAAGTTTTTTTTGTTGCGCTAATCTTCGGAACGGGGGTGTGCGCGCCGGTATGCTTTCTTCAGTTCCTCGAAAGTGGTGTGCGTATATATTTCAGTGGTGGCAACACTCTCGTGTCCCATGAGCTGGCGCACCACTTCAATCTCGGCACCGTTGTTGAGCATCGCGGTGGCGAAGCTATGGCGCAGTACGTGGGGCGAACGCCGCTGTTGCGTGGTAACTTGCGAGAGATATTGCTTCACAATCTTGCCGACGGCGACGTGAGTGATGCGCGGCACTTTCTGCCCGAGGAACAGAGCCGGCGAGTGCTCGGCCATCGGTTGCGAATTGCGCAAGGGGAGGTACTCTTCAATGGCCTCGCGGAGCTCATTGCCGAAAGGGACGATGCGCTCCTTGTCGCGCTTGCCGAGAACCTTGATAGTAGAGGTGTGAAAATCGACAGAGCTGAGGTTTAAGCCCACCAGCTCCGACAGACGAATGCCGGTGGAGTAGAATATGAGCAGAATAAGGCGGTCGCGGTGCCCTACATAATCAGTAGGGAAGACAAGCTCGTCGAAAAGGCGATTCATCTCTTTCTCACGGACGAAAAAGGGGAGCTTCTTGTTCTTCTTAGGCCCATTGACCGTGTGGGCGGGGTCAGTCTTGACCACCTTGCGCATCATCAGGAAGCGGTAGAAGGAGCGCAGCGCGCTGAGCCGCTTGTTGATAGTGGCAGGCGTGAGCCGTTGCTCCATCTGCGCGGCCACCCACTCGCGCACGTCCTCCTTGCTCACCATGCTCCAGTCTACCGAGCCGCCGTCGGGGGCGATGAACTCGGCGAACGCCTCTAATGCAGGCATATAGGCCGACAGAGTCTGCTCCGAGTAGTGGCGCGAGGTGCGCAGATAGGTGGCGAAGTGCTCAATCCATTGGTCAGTCATGACGAGGCTTTTGCGAGAAACAAAAAAAGGTTGGCAAAAGCCGACCTTACAATACGAAAACAATGTTAGCACTAACTTTAAGTATGCCCCGATTGTCGCGGATAGCATCGTGGATTATCGCGCCGTCATGCTGACGGCCTAATATCCGTGTCTGAAAGCTGTGCTACTTGTTGTATGTCTTAACTAATCCGTGCGCAGGCTTAGTCCTCGCTGCGGCGCATAGCCGTAACGTAAACAGCGTGCTCCTTGGCAAGGCGCTTTCTTACAGAAGGCTTGTCGAACTGCTGACGGCGGCGGAGCTCCTTGTTGATACCGGTTTTCTCAAACTTTCTCTTAAACTGCTTAAGCGCGCGCTCGATGCTGTTAGTGTCTTTTACAGGAACAATAATCATATTATTATATTTATTTTATCTTGTGTTCAATCTCGTTGCAGTGCCTTTGGCGGCATTAGCGGCGGCAAAATTACGCAAACTTTTTGTCTGAGCCAAGACTTTTGGCAGAAAAAGTGTCAACGCAAGCAATAAATAATACTGAAACACAGCCTTGACAGCTGTTTCTTGTCGCTCCGCCGCTTATACTCGTATCCATAGGTCGTATAATCGCACGCAATGTTGCTCATGCAGTATCAAACCACCACTTTCTTGTATCTTACCCCTACCTTGGTGCACCTAACCCCGTCAAAGTTCGCACAAAAGGCCTCCGTGCGCGATTTTTGGGCCTCGAAATTCGTAGAAATGTCGTGAAAAACGAAAAAATCTTATAAGAATTTTCAAAAATTCTTATATAAATTCCCGGAAATTCTTATAAGGTTTTTTAGAAATTCTTATATGATTTTTTAAAGTTTCACGATGAAAAAACAAACGCGGAGGCTCAAAAATCGTGTGCGGAGGCCTTTTGTGCGAGTCCGGAGACCTTTTTTGTCTGTGGGGTGGAGGTGTTGTGCTGCAAAGCACGAATTTGTTACGGCATTGATGCGAAAAAAAACAGCGTGCTCTGCCTGTGGTGGCGTGAGCACGCTGTTTGTGTGCGAGCCGAACGAGTTGTCGGCTGTTATGATGCGCTCTTTGTCAGATGCGCTTGCGTAGAGTAGTGCGCAAGTCGCTATTTGATAGCGAGCGCTCGCTGCAATTTTTCAGCTAATAGGGCATAGTGTGCGGCGGTAGTGGCATCGGCACTGCGCTTAGCACCTGTGGTGGCGCCTTGCAGGTGTGCGGAGAGGTCTTTGAGGGTCAAGAGCAGAGCCGCCACAGCGTCGTTGGCACTGTTGTCGCGAAGATTTTCCCAGTCGACGCAAAGGCGGTTGACGAAAGTGCGCTGCAGATAGCGCTCGTAAGCGTCCAAAGGCTTGGCCGTGTTGAAATCTTGGAAGATGGCGTTCTCCAAGTCCTTGAGATAGTCTGCCGCTGGATATTGGGGGTGCAAAGCTACGCCGCGATAGAGCATGATGATGCCGGGCACGATGCGGTTAGCCACGCGCTCGAGCGTTTCATCGGCATTGACATAGACGCGGTCGGCGTATGGCACATCTACTATCCAGCGAGGGGCAGTGAAGAGCTGCTCCTTGAGGAACGGCACGACGGCCTTGGCTTTCTCTACCGGCGGCTGCTGAAGCATCTTGGCTTTCTGCTCGGGAGCGGAAGTGGTGTTGTAAACGCCGAAAAGATTGTTGGCAGCGTGCATTATGTAGCGGTAGTACTGATTGATGATCTGGTTGTACATGGTGTTCACCTTGTTGCTTGTTACATCAGCGCCCCAATAATTCCATTCGGCTAAGTGAGGCATGATGCGCTTGAGGTTCTCTATGCCGAGTGCGCCAGCTTTCATTGCGTCGTCGCCGAGGTCTTCTGTCTGGCAGCGCGGATCGGATATGCCGCGCTCGCCATCGCCCCACCATAGGCGCGGCTCTGAGTCGAGGCGCTGGGTGGTCTCTGCCTTGAGCGCGAATTGCTCTTCTTCGGCGGAAGTTTTATCAAAGATAGGCTTGTAAGCCCATTCGATAGCCCACTTATCGTAATCGTTGATGCGGGGGAAGAGGTTTTTGATCTCCACTCCGTCTTCGGGCTGAGCCACATAGTTGAAGCGGGCATAGTCCATGATAGACGGCGTGTGGCCCCACTTCGCGAGGAAGGCGTTGGAGCGCAGGCTGTCGACGGGAACGGTGCTGGAAGAGCCGAAGTTGTGTCTGAGACCGAGAGTATGACCTATCTCGTGGGAGGAGACGAAGCGAATGAGCTCGCCCATCAGTTCCTCGCTGAAGAGCGCGTTGCGAGCTTCGGGGTCAAGGGCGGAGCATTGCACCTGATACCAGTCGTGCACCAGAGTCATTACATTATGATACCAGCCTACATGGCTCTCCATTATCTCGCCTGAGCGCGGGTCGTGGACTTGTGGGCCATAGGCGTTGGCTATGTCGGAAGCCAAGTACATGATTACGGAATAGCGCGCGTCCTCCATGGACATGGTCGAGTCGTTCTCCGGCCACTCTAATGCGGTGATGGCATTCTTCCAACCGGCTTGCTCAAAGGCTGCATTCCAATCCTTCACGCCCTGTATGAGATAGGGGCGCCATTGCTTGGGAGTGCCCGGGTCGATGTAGTAGACTATTTGCTTCTTAGGCTCGATTAGCTCGCCGTTGCGCTGACGCTGTGCGTCTTCCTCGTTCTTCGGCTCGAGGCGGCGGCGAGTTACGAAGACGCGGTGCTCCACTGATTGCTGGGCATCGGAGAAAAGGGCATAACTGTCGTTGAAGAAGCCCACGCGAGGGTCGAAAATGCGCTGGCGCATGGGTTCTTTAGGCAGAAGAAGGAAGGATGTGTTGGTGCCGAAGGTCATCTGTGTGCCCCTGTTGGTGTTGAATGTGCGCACCACGCTAATCTCCGTGTTGATGGGGTAGGAATGTATGCTTTCCACGAAGCTCAGAGAGTTGTTCTGCGACGAGAGCCCAAACTCCTGCCTATCGCCCGGCAAAAGACCGAAAGCATCGGTGCCAAGAAGGAGAGAACTTATATTTATCTTGTACTTATGATCTTTGGTGCCCTCTATCTTGTACATGCCGAGGATTGGATCGCTCTTGCTGTTGCGCACTGCAATGGCAATGGCGTCAATAGTGTCTGCGTGTACGCTCTTTGTGTGCTCGCGGAGCAGAAGAGATGCCTCGTCCGGGGTTTTCTCAAAATACACGGCGCGGTCGCGCAATTCTTCGCCACCGTATGTGGCGCGACCGGCGGGAGTAGAGGTGTAGCGCGTAACTGCCAGCAACAAGCGGCCGAGCAAGCTGTCGGGCACCTCGATAAACCAGTTGTCATCCTGCTTGCTGGCAGGAAGCATGGCAGCTTTGTCGTTGTAAATAGGAGTTTTTGGTACTCCGGCCTTGGGAGTAGCTACGGGGGCGTTGCTCTTACTCTTCTTCTTGCTAAGCTCAAACGAGCAACAGATGTCATCTGCCATCACGAGATGGCCATCAGTAAACTGAATGTCGCACAATTCCTGCGCGTTGGCAGCGAATACTGCAAAGAGTAACGCGAAAGTTGCAAAAATCGTCTTTCTCATGTGTTATTATGTAAAGTTTTGCGGCAAAGTTAAGACTTTTCCGTTAAAAGAGCAGTAAGATAAGAGGACTTGTGGTCGTTTTTGGTAGAAAGAATGAGCACGCGACGCGTTTTCCCCTCAACAATTCTGTAGCGGTCGTCGATGCGCTGTCCTACGAGCCAGACAATTCCTGCATCGTTGCAGACAACAAGTTGGCGTTCCTTCTGAAAAGCCGAAAATTTGTGGTCGATCATATATCGGCTTACGAGTTTGCTGCCTGTCATGCCGTAGGGAATGAAGCGATCGCCCTCCTTTACTTGTCTGACTGCGAGTTTGCTCCCCGTTTTGTCGGCATCAAGCATGGCAGTGTGGCTGTCTGTGGAAATTTTGTCTATATCTTCTATATTTTTGACGACAAAAAAAATCCTGTCCTCCTCTTTCGGCAGGTTAGGAGTGCTAATCGTTGGCTGGAGAACGAGATTTTCCCTGTCGCGCAGCACATTGTGGGTGGGACTGTGCCAGATACTGCCCGGTTGGCCGTCGATATTGTGCCAAATGTCGTCAATTTGCGCGGAAGTAAAGCCGTAAGGGCGCAGAAGCTCGAAAAGCAAGACGCTATGACCGATGTCTGCTTTGCGGATAACGATATTTCCGTCAGCCTCCTCTACCTTATTTATATATATAGCGTGCTGCGTGATAAAATCCTGCGCATCGCGTGCATTTTCCGCGTTGCGAATTAATGTTTCAACGATGTTCGGATTGATTTCTTCGAGCAACGGCATCAATCGGAGGCGAATAATGTTGCGTTTCACATCAGCAATTGCATTACTGCTGTCATTAATGTAAGATTGCTCGATAAAACCTAAATAATCGAGGACATCTTGTCGCGTTACATCGAGCATCGGTCGGATAATGATGCCGTTTTGATACGGAATGCCGCACAGTCCGCGCAGTCCCGTGCCGCGAATAAGGTTAAGCATCACGGTTTCTGCATTATCGTTGCGGTGATGTGCGATAGCGATGCGCATTTCCTCTCGTCCCGAGGCTATTTCGTGAAAAAAGTCGTACCTTTGTTCGCGTGCCGCCATCTCTATGCTCACGCCGTGCTTGATAGCGTAATTTTTAGTGTCGAAATCGCGTTTATGGAGCATCACGCCGAGATGTTGGCAGAGCTCGGCGACAAAAGTCGCGTCGCGATCGGACTCTGCGCCGCGCAAATGGAAATTGCAGTGGGCGGCTTCGCAGCGATAGCCCAGCTCTATCAATGCTCTGAGCAACGCTACGGAATCTGCGCCGCCGCTTAGGGCAACGATTATCGTCAAATTGTTTTCGTCAGAGGCCGACGGCAACAATTTGCGGCTGACGATGGTCTCGTTTATCTGCCGCAGAAAATCTTTATGCGTCATAAGGTTTCCTTTTATGGCAAAAATAGTTTTTTTTGGGCTCTTTCCCAAGGATATTCTCAAAAAAACTTCAATCTTCTTGGCTCATTGGCGAAAAAGTGCTACTTTTGCCGCGCTTAAATGCTGTGGTACCTTGGCCGAGTGGCTAGGCAACGGTCTGCAAAACCGTGTACAGCAGTTCGAATCTGC
>JAFLUU010000089.1 GCA_022508585.1 Prevotellaceae bacterium
AATACTCGTCCGGGAAGTTTTTCTCGTTAATCTCAACATCGGCGAACGCGCTCATCGGCGCGAGCAAGGCGAAGCAAAGCCCTGCAAACAAGGTTCTAAAACTCTTTTTTCTCATAATAAATGTAATTGTTTTGTGAGTAAATGTCTACCTCTGCCTTATTCCCCCTATCGGCATTGTTATTAGTGTACACAAAAAAACGTAGGGATAATGTCCTTACTCATCAAAACTGAGGTACTAGCAAAACCTTTTGAGGAATGAATAACAACCAATCGCCTACGCCGTATGCCCAAGCATATTGGCGTAGGCCTATACGCTAACCGGTTAACATACAGTAAAGACGAACCGTCGTATTTTATCCCCCTATTTGTTAAATTTGCTAGATTTACAGTTTTAGGATAAAGCGCGGAACGCTTCTTCGGTCTTGGGATTTCTCCCCCAAGACGCTGCAAAAGTAGTGAATAGTTTGATTTTGACAAAAAATCGCGCCAAAAATCCTGCGAATATCGTTTGTACATACCGAGATGTCGTCGAAACTGCCCCCTAATCCCTACCAAGTTTTACCAAACCTCGTCGAAGTTCATAAAAATGTCGTGCGCACGAGATTTTTGAGCCTCGGCGCGCGTAGAAATGTCGTGAAACTTCAAAAATTCATATAAGAATTTCTAAAAAACTTTATAAGAATTTCCGGGAATTTATATAAGAATTTTTGAAAATTCTTATACGATTTTTTCAAAATCAACGAGCAAAAAACAAACGCGGAGGCTCAAAAATCGCGCGCGCACGACATTTCTGCGAATCCGGAGGCCTTTTGTGCGAACTTCGAGGGGGTTAAGTGCTGTCTGCGCGACAAAAAAATCCGTGCGTTCGCTGTTTGTTGCGATGCGCACGGATTTAGGTATTGTGTTGGCAGCTTTCTGTTTTATTGTGTGTATGTTTCGGTCTTGTTATGCGGGTGTTTGCTGCCTTGCGCTCACTCTTCCAAGACGTATTTGCGCGACGGCTTCTCGCGGTCAAGGGCTACCACTTCCACTGCGCCTGCTGCGGCCTGCTGCGTGGCTTGAAGGGCGAGGGCAGGCGTGTTGTTTTTCTCGCTCAGGTGGCACAGCCATACGTGTTTGAGGTGATGCCGATGCCGGCTGATAACTTCTGCTGCCTCAATATTGGAGAGGTGTCCTTTGCCGTTGCGTATGCGGTTTTGCAGCACGACGGGGTAGGGGCCGTTGCGGAGCATGTCGGGGTCGTAGTTTGCTTCTATTACGAGATGTGTGGCTTGGCTTACGTGTTGCTCGATTTCGTCTGTCCAGTGGCCGCAGTCGGTTACGAGGCAGAGGGTACTTTGACCGTGGCGAACGATGTAGCCTGTGTTGTCGCGCGAGTCGTGCGGCACGTCAAAGGGGGTTATCTCCATGTCCTGCAGATTGAGCGGCTGTCCTTTGGTAAGCAGTGTGGCGCGCTCCCAGTCTGGTTTTTTAGTAATGACCGGATTGTATATGATGCCGCGCATTGTCTCCTCGCTGAGGTAGATGGGCAAGCCGTCCTTCTGGTTGAGTATGCCGAGGGCGCGCACGTGGTCTATGTGGTGGTGGGTTACGAACACGGCGGCCACTTTGCCTAACGAGATGCCGTATTCGTGTGTCTGTTTACGAAATCTGCGTATGGCTACGCCGGCGTCTATAAGCACTGCGCCTGCCTCCGTCTGGAGGTAGTAGCTGTTGCCGCTGCTGCCGCTGCCTATGGATTGAAAACTGAACACGGGTTATGTGAATTGCAGTAGTTCTTTCGGAGTGTCTATAAGGGTTTGCGCACCATGAGCAGTGAGAAACTCTCGGCTGCGAAAGCCCCATGTTACGCTGATGCAGCGTATGTCTGCATTGCGTGCGCATAAAATGTCGGTGTCGGCGTCGCCCACATAGATGGTGTCGCTTGTTGTGGCGCCGAGCTTGTTCATTGCTGCGAGGAGCATGTCGGGAGCGGGCTTGCGCGCTATCTGCGGCGTCTCGCCCACGGCAATGCTGATGTGGTCGGCGAAGAAACGCGCGTTGAGCTCGCTCACTGCTGCCTGCAGCTTGTTGGATACGATAGCCATGCCCACTCCGCGCTCACGCAGCAGAGTCAGCGTCTCCATAATGTCGGGGTAGGGCAGTGTGCGGTCTAAGCAATGCTCGGCGTAATGGGTACGGAATACAGTGAGGCAGCGTTTCGTTACTTCCTCATCGATGTTTGCCGGTACGGCGCGCTCTATCAGCTGGCCCACGCCGTTGCCCACAAACCGGCGCACCTCCTCCGTTGTACGCAGGGGCATGTTGCACGCCGCAAGGGCGTGGTTGGTGCTGGCGGCGAGGTCGTCGAGCGTGTCTAAAAGGGTGCCGTCGAGGTCGAAGATGATGTTTGTCATGGCTTACTCCTTAATGGTCATAGTGATAGCGGAGAGTTGCATCGTGCTGTTGAGTATAGCCTGCATGGTCATAACAACCGATTTGTTGGCTTCCGCATTTGAGGCTGATGCGCCTCCCTGCGGTGCGCTGGTGCGGCTCACTGTGTAGTCGGCAACGTAGATTGTGCCGTCGCTGGTGGGTCTCTTGGTTACGCTGACGGGCGAAGTGATGGTGTAATTGGTTGTGCTTCCGCTGTCATGGCTGTCTATTATGTCGCAGCCTCTTATAAACATCTCGGCGGTGGTAATTGTGTTCAGTGCCTCTTTATTTTTGTCGTTCAGTGCGGCTAAAAATACGTTGATAACGCGCGTAGCATAGTCGCGCTCCTCTGTCGTCGGGCGCGTGTCGATGATATACTGCCGCTGCTCGCGCGCTAACTCGGCGTACTTGCCGTCCGGGTGCAAGTCGAGGTATTTCCTCAACGCGCCCTCGGTGTTGCTCCGCTTGGCATAGATCCAATCTAACGAATCGATTTTATCATACGCTTTGTGATCGAACGGACTATTGGGATACTTGCTGCGGAACATCGCGAAGTCGTCAGTATTGGTCGAGCCGGCGATTTTAGTCCACTCCTGCTCGTATTTTTGATAGAGAGCGATGTTGTTCTGTATGTCTTTGAGGTGTTTAGTCTTGGGATAGTTGGCCAAAAATGCCTTGGCATCGGCAATCGAGAAATTCTCCATGAGCATATTGTAGTTTGCCTCCTCTTTTGCCTTTATCTGACGGCTGTGATGCCACAGCCAGCCGCCACTGCCGAGCATTATCACCACTATAGTGCCGGCGAGCACGACTATCCGCACCATTCTCTTGTGTTTCCGTGCCCTCTCGTTGTTTATCGAGGCACTCCTGTCGTGCTTTCCGGCGCTTTTACCGCTTTCATTCATGCCACCATGCTCTTTGTGCGCACCTTTGCCGTGTTTTTGTGCACCTTTTGTCTTGTTTTCCGCTCCGCAATGGGGGCAGGAGTGCGCCAGCGTGGATATTTGTCGCCCGCAGTCGGGGCATGGTATTAGTGCCATAGCGGTATGGTTGATCGTTGTGTTAGTCGGTTATCTTGTGCAGGTGGATTGTGCGGTCGATAAGAGGCGGAAAATCCTCGTCGTAGTGCGACACCATGATGAGGGTGCGCGTCGGATCGGCGCAGTAATTACAAATAATGTCGTTGGCGCGGCGGCGGAAGTTGTCGTCGAGGCCGTGAAAAGGCTCGTCGAGGATAAGCAACGCCGGCTCCTTGACAAAAGCTCTGCACAGAAGCACAAATCTCTGCTCGCCGCTGGAGAGAGTGAGGTAGTTGCGCTCCGCCCAAGCCTCGATGCCGAAACGCACCAGCCACTCGCTAATTCTTTCGTAATCCTCGCTTTTTGCTTTGCGGAAAAGGCCGGTCGTATCGTGCAGACCGCTGGCAACAATGTCTTTCACCGGCAGACTGCGGCGGTAGGCGCGGAACATTTCGGGCGAGACGAAGCCGATTTTGCGCTTTATCTCCCATATACTCTCGCCCGTGCCGCGTCGTCGCCCGAACAGCGTGATGTCGCAGGCGTAGCTCTGCGGATTATCGGCGCAGATAAGGCTCAGAAGCGTGCTCTTGCCGCTTCCGTTCGCGCCCTTGAGCGCCCAATGCTCGCCCTCGCGGATAGTAATGTTGAAATCGCGGAGAATAGTGCGCTTCCCATAGCGAATAGTAACATTGCGCGCCTCCACAACTACGGGTTTGAGACCTTTTTTCTCGTGTAGCGGGCGCTTTTGCACCACGCCGTCGCTAATTTCCACGATGTGAGTGAAGTTTTGCAGCTTCTCCGGCATACGGCTCAGCAGGAGAACGATGCAAATCCCATTGTCGGCGGCCAAACGCTCTAATAGGCGGACTATAGTGTCGCGCCCCTCGACATCAAGGCCGATGAAGGGGTTGTCGATGATGAGCACCTGCGGATTTTGCAGCAGCGCCTTAATCAATTGGACGCGGCGAAACTCTCCGGAGCTGAGGCTGACGACAGTTCGGTCGAGCATTTGGCTCAAATCCGGCATTTCGAGGATTTTTGTGCGCATCTCAAGGCTAAATTTGTCGGCCTTGCGGAGCAAATCCCTGACGCGCGGCTCAAATACTTCGTCCATTGCGCCCTGATTCCAGCGCATCTGGTATGCCGAGGCGCCGGTGTCGACACCTGTGGAGTACTGGTCGTGAAAAGTAACATAACTGATGCTCTCACTCGCCATCTTGTTGCCAAAATGGTGGTCGAGCCGCCCCTCTTGCAGCCTTACGGCGCCGCGAAGCATATCGGCCAGAGTAGTTTTGCCGCTGCCGTTGCTGCCGAAGACGATCCAGTTTTCCCCTTGGCGGAGCTCGAGGCTCACAGGCTCGGCGAAGCGGAACTCCGTAGCCGGCACGGCGTTCTGCAGGCTTATCTGTGCATCGTTATTCATCGCTCTTGCGTTTTGAATGTTGCACTACACGCGAGCTATTGCTCTTGACAAAGGCACTCCATGTGGCGTATTCGCGTGCCGAGACGATGGTGCTGCGTTGAGTGTGGTGGCAGTAGGCCAAAGCCAGCGCATCGGTGGCATCAAGGAAGGGCACCATGTTCTGTTGCTCGATCTTAAAGATCTTCGCCAGCATTCCCGCCACCTGTTCCTTGCTGGCCGCGCCATTACCCGTGATAGCGAGCTTCACTTTGGTGGGCGGGTATTCGTGAACCACAAGGTCGCGTTCTATAGCGGCGGCGATGGCCACCCCCTGCGCCCTGCCGAGTTTTATAACGCTCTGCATGTTCTTCCCGAAGAAGGGGCTTTCGATAGCAAGCTCGTCGGGGTGGAAGGAATCAATGAGTTGCACCACCTTTTCGTGTATCCGCCCGAGCTTAAGGTACACATCTTTACATTTGCGCAGGTCGATGACGCCCATAGCCTCGATGTCGAGTTTGCGACCGCAGGCGTGCAGCACGCTATAACCCAGCACATTGGTGCCCGGGTCGATGCCAAGGATTACAAGGTCCTGCTTATTGTTCATCACACTGCTCTTTGTTCTTTTCAATCTGGACTTAGCGCGCCAAACAGCCCTTAAGGCTACGGACTCGCCGCACCAAACAACCCTGAGGGCTGGACTTAGCGCACAAGACTGCCGTGACGGCAGTGCAAAGGTACGCATAATTTAACATAACAGCACACTAAATGCGCCATTTCTCCGTTAAAAAAGAGAATACAGTCGACTGTTTCTGCGATGCAAGGCTCCAACCAGTCATATCGCCACATCTTGCGCTACACAGGCATCTTCGGCAGCATTCAAGCCGTCACGATGCTGGCCTCAATATTGCGCAACAAGGCCGCCGCGCTCTTGATAGACCGCTACGGACAGGGCTTGGCCGACCTTTTCAGCAACACAGCCAACCTTATCAGCACCGCCACGACATTAGTCATGCCCGTCAGCGTCGTCAGGAGGCTCTCGCAGATATACGAGAGGAGCGGCGAGCACTCAAGTGCGCTGAGCGAGGAGATAAAGGTCGTGCGCTCGTGGAGCGTGCTGACAGGTTTGGTCGCAATGGCCATCGTGGCCGGTGCCGCTCCGCTGCTTAGCGTGCTGACTTTTGGCGGCACACACTTCACTCGCAGTTATCTGTTCCTCTCCCCCCTCCTTTTATTCTTGAGCATCAACGGCACCGAGGTAGCCATCCTCAAAGCCACGCGCCAGCTGCGCCAGCTGGCAGTGGCGAGCGTGGTCGCCGCCGTCGCCACGCTCATTATCTGCGTGATAAGCTACTGGCTGTGGAGCCTGCGCGGTATCGTCATCTCGCTCGACCTCAGCCTCTTGGCTACCGCCCTGCTCAACTTGCGCTACACCGTCAAGGCCTACCCTTACAGTGCCGCGCCGTTCAGTTGGCGCGTGCTCAGGAGAGGCGGCGAGCTTATCAGACTAAGCATCTCCTTTCTGTTAGCATCGGTAGCCGCTGCGCTCGCCGAGATGCTCATCCGCGCCTTTATCTCCAATCACGGCTCTATCGAGGATGTCGGCCTCTACGGCGCAGGCTTCGTGCTCAGCGTAACCTACACCAAGTTCATCTTTTCGGCAATGGACGCCGACTTTTACCCGCGCCTGTCGGGCATTGCCGGCGATGCAGGAACCGGCACCATTCAGCGAGCCGGCGAGATGAATCTGCTCATCAATCGCCAGATAGTAGTCTGCGTGCTGCTCATCGTGCCCTGCCTGCTGCTGTTTACCCTTTTCCTGCCGCAGGTAATCGACATACTCTATAAGCCGGAATACCGCGAAGTCATACCTATGGTAATGTGCGCCACTATTTATATGTTCTCCAAGGCCATAAATACCCCAGTGGCGTATGTCTCGCTCGCCAAAGGCGACTCGCGTATGTACCTTCTTATCGAGAGCATCGCCGCTCTGCTCTTAGGAGCTTTCGTCATAGCAGGCTATGCTGCGGCAGGCCTCACGGGCAGCGGCATAGGCCTTGCGTTGAGCAATGTTGTCGAGCTGTTTGTCATCGTGCTGGTCTACAATCGCGCCTACGGCGTGCTGTTGAGCCTCTCCACGCTTGCCGTAATCCTCACTCAACTGCTGTTGCTCGTGGCCGGCCTGCTGAGCATCGCCTTCTTTGCAGACAATGACCACGCGCTGTTGCGCTATCCCATTGTCCTCGTGCTCATTGCCTTCTCCGCCGTTTTTGCTTGGCGCGTTATAAAGCGGAAGTAGCACTATCTTGAGATAAATCCTCAACCATGCTAAACAATCCGGGCATCGGAATGAGAAAACTCCGATGCCCGAATTTCTTTTTGCCTATTTATTGATAACTTCAAAGGGCGAGGCGCAAGCCGAAGTTGGAGAACGAGATCGAAGGCGTGTTGTAGTAGCCGCGATAAGCAGCGCGGCTGTACGTAGCGTAGTCGCTCCAGCCGCCACCACGAAGCACACGATCGGAGCCTGAAACAGGGCCAGTGGGATTAGTCTGCGCAGAATTAGAATAAGAGCCGTACCAATCCTGACACCACTCAAAGACATTGCCGGACATATCGTAGATGCCTAACTCATTAGGCATTTTAGTGCCAACAGGGTGCGTCTTATCTCCGCTATTGCCGTCGTACCAAGCAACATCGCCAATCGTGTTGCTGCCACTATAGACATAACCCTTGCTCTTATTGCCGCCCTTGGCAGCAAACTCCCACTCTGCCTCCGTAGGCAGGCGGAATTTTTCGCCGGTCAGCGCATTGAGTTTTGTTATGAAGTTCTGGCAAGCATTCCAACTCACATACTCTACAGGTAAGTCGTCGCCCTTCCATCTACTCGGGTTGCTACCGATCACAGCAGTCCACAAAGCTTGCGTTACTTCCGTCTGGCCGATGTAATAACTGCTCAATGTAACATTATGCACAGGCGTTACATCGCCACCACCATTACCATTACCCATTTCGAACGTGCCGCCTTCTACTGCGACCATAGTAAATTGCACACCGTTCACGGTAAAAGTGCGATTAACCCCATTAAAGTCGTTATTGCCACCTTGCGAACCTCCGCCGCCATTGCCACCGGACGAATTGCCGTTAGACGCATCTTGTAGCTTCGAGATAAAGTCCTTTGCATGGCTCTTGAGTGTAGAAAAGTCGTTGCCAAGCGAACTCGAGCAGTCAAGCACTAACATTATAACGGCAGAAGATTTCTCTACCTCAACTTTGGAGTCTCTATCGGGCTCCCACTCGCTATTATGAGTCCAAGTAGAATTATTTTTGTAGTCCCACTCGTCAAATTGATTGTTGTCGAGTATGCGATTGTCCTCGGTAACGATGTTCTCCACTGAAAAACTTACATAAACACCGTCGCGGGTACAATAAAGCGTGCTACCGGAAGTAGTAGTAAAGCCGTGATAGGTTACATCGGTCAACTGATAAACACGAGAAGCACCCGTGCCGGTCCAAATATAAGTGCCCTCAATATAGATGTTCGAAGACTCGGCAGAAGACGCATTGTCAAGGGTAAAACGCACCTTTGTACCATTATCGCTAATGCCGGAAAGGACGATTTGCACGCTCTGCACGATAGTAGACTGGCTTAATTGTTCCGCTATCTCAATAAACTGAGCGTTTACCTCTGCCATATTGTTCACTTCTTTGGCATTGCTCTCAGATGAGGCAAGCTGCCTGAGAGTATTGTGGAAGTCGGCGATATTATCATCTCCCTCAACATCAGCACCACGCAAGCCTATGGAGTAAGCATCGATATTAAAACCTTTAACCTTTTCACTCGTTATTCTATCCTGCAAGGCAGCAAGATATTCTTTCGCGGAGTCATAATCATAGTTTAGCATCGTCGAACCACGGTCAAGGCCGTCGGTAAAAGTAACTATCGCCACTTTGCTCAAGTCCTTGGGCAGCGAAGCATTTTTGAGAGCATCGAGAGCATTGTCCACCGAATAACACAGAATAGTCGCATTCTTCATCGTCATCTTGTCGATAAAGGCATTAAAGGTCGTCTTGCTCTCGTCGTTGAGTAGCGTAATGGGCTGGGTGTACAGCTCATCGTTGAAACACATCACGCCCATATACAGACCGCTCTCGATGCCGGCCTCATACTTCACCTTGACCACAGCGCTGTAGTCGCTCGTCTGCCCGTCTACGATGCAGGTTACAACATAGTAGTTGTAGCCCTCCAAAGGAGCTTTGTCTGTAAAGCTATTGCCGCCGACATTGTTGGCCAGCACAGAATAGTCGTTACCGTCAGCCGAGCGATAGACAGTATAAGCAGTAGCACCCGACACAGCAGTCCAGCTGACGACAACAGACTTGCCGGTAACCACGGCCTTAACATTAGCAGGGGAAGGAACTCCGGCATCTCCTTCGCCGGTAGCTATATACTTATATATTGCAACCACATCGGCGGTGTTAACTTTGCCGTCATTGTTAACATCATACTTCGTTATCTGCGCATTAGCCACCAGCGCAAACA
>JAFLUU010000009.1 GCA_022508585.1 Prevotellaceae bacterium
AAGAATTTTTGAAAATTCTTATAAGATTTTTTCGTTCTTCACGACATTTCTACGAGTTTCGAGGCCCAAAAATCACGCGCGGAGGCCTTTTGTACGCGCTTGCACGACATTTGTCGCTGCGCTCTCGCCCTATTTTATTCGGGATAACACGTTTGGTGCGGCTATTAACGACAAATATCAAAAATAAATTTGGCTTTTCACTCGGCTTACGCTAACTTTGCAATCTCAATCGATTAAAAACTAATAAATCAAGCATACGATGAACTTTGTAGAAGAACTGAAATGGAGAGGTATGCTCCATCAAATCATGCCGGGCACTGAAGAGCAACTGCAGAAGGAGATTACCACGGCTTATGTGGGCATTGACCCTACCGCCGACAGCCTTCACATCGGCCACCTCTGCGGTGTGATGATGCTGCGCCACTTTCAGCGCTGCGGCCACAAGCCTATGGCGCTCATTGGCGGTGCGACGGGCATGATCGGCGACCCTTCGGGCAAGAGTCAGGAGCGCAACCTCCTGGACGAGGCTACTCTGCGCCATAATGTGGAGTGCATAAAGAAGCAGCTGGCGCGTTTCCTCGACTTTGAGAGCGATGCGCCTAACAAGGCGGTTCTGGTGAACAACTACGACTGGATGAAGGACTACACTTTCCTCGATTTTGCACGCGAGGTGGGCAAACATATCACGGTGAACTACATGATGGCCAAGGATTCCGTGCAACGACGCCTCAACGGCGAGGCAAGCGACGGATTGAGCTTCACGGAGTTCACTTATCAGCTCCTTCAGGGCTACGACTTCCTCTATCTCAACTCGCACTGCAACTGTAAGCTACAGATGGGCGGCTCTGACCAGTGGGGCAACATCACTACGGGCACGGAGCTGATTCGTCGCACCACCGGCGGCGAGGCTTACGCGCTGACCTGCCCCCTTATCACCAAGAGCGACGGCCGTAAGTTCGGCAAGACGGAGAGTGGCAATGTGTGGCTCGACGCCGAGCGCACCACGCCCTACAAGTTCTACCAGTTCTGGCTCAATGTTACCGACGAGGACGCTGAACGCTACATTAAGATTTTTACTTCTCTCGACAAGGAGGAGATTGAGGGCATCATCGCCGAGCATCGCACCGACCCCGGGCGCCGTCTGCTCCAGAAGAAGCTGGGCGAGGAGGTTACGGTGATGGTTCATGGTCGCCAAGCCTATGAAACGGCAGTGGAGGCGAGCAATCTGCTCTTCGGCAAGGCCACTAAGGAGAGCTTGCTCCACCTCGATGAGGCTACGCTGCTGAGTGTGTTCGACGGTGTGCCGCAGTATGAACTGCAGAAGGAGGCTATCGTCGGCGCGAAGGCTGTGGATCTGCTTGCCGAGACCACTGACTGCTTCCCGAGCAAGGGCGAGTTCCGCAAGATGGTCAAGGGCGGCGGCGTGAGCATCAATAAGGAGAAGATTGCCGACACGGAGTATGCCCTGAGCGAGGCCGACCTCATCGGGGGCAAGTATATACTCGTGCAGAAGGGCAAGAAGAATTACTATCTGATTATTTCAAAGTAAATTTTTTTAATAAGTAAAGCCCCCGAAGCGAAAACTCGGGGGCTTATTGCATTTATATGTGGCTTAGCGAACTATCACTTTCTTGGTCTTGCCGTTAGGTGTGCGAATGATGTTAATACCTTTCTGGAGGGTGCCTATTCGCTGACCGTCTAAGGTAAATATTTCCACTTCGCCGCTTTCCTGTACGTGGCTACGTACTGCGGTGATGATGGCATTGACTTCCACATCGTGGGCGGGCATTGTGGCTGGCACAAAGTCCCACGTATAGTTGTGATCGTCGTCGTTTGGCACGTCTTCAGGCGTGATTGGTGCGCCGTACTCCACAATCAATTCCTTGTAGACCACTCCATTGACAAGGTATGTCAGCTTGTAGGAGTTGACTATGAAGTATGCGTCAAACTCTAAGTCCTCGTCGGGCATTACGTCGGGCACTTCGCTCCAGCCTGAGAATGTGTAGCCTTCCTTTTCAGGCACTTCGGGAATGCCTATAAGCTCTCCTGCCGCCAATTTCTGCTGGCTAACGATCTCATCGTCGACGCGGAATGTAACTGTATGGCGCGGAGCTTCCATGGAGACTTGACCGTCGATGACCCAAATGGGTGTATATGCGTCGATGTCGAGTTTGGTGATATACGAGCCGTCTTGTTCGTATCCGGTAACATTATTCCACTGCGCATAGCCGCTTTGCTGCGCTCCGAGCCAGACACGATATGCGCCGTCGGGGATATTGTCTGGCAGAGTGCCGACAAAAGTGTCGGTTTTGGGAATATATGAGTATTTGCCGAGATTGGTGCGCGTGGCAGTAGTACCGAATGTTACGACGCTGTTGTTGTCAGTGTCAGTCAGTAGCATTTGTAGTGTGCCGGTAAAGGGATTGTCTACCGTGTTCATAATATTCTCAGCAGTGAGAGTGAAGTTGCGACTGCCAGTATGCTCCACCGCTACGTTGAAGGCGCTCAACTGGGCATAATACACGTTTTCGTCGTTGAATATCTCTATCTTTTCTGGCACTATGCCGACCATAACTTCCACGTCGTCGCTACTACCCTCAGGGCGAACGAAGCACTTAAGGGAATAGTCGCCAGATGAAATGCTGCTCGGGATTGAGCAATCAGCAGTGTAGTAATATGTATTTGTGCCACGAAATGTAACATCGGAGAAAGTATGAATAGTGTACACATTATTGGCATTATCTACGAGGGCAAGGCTAATAGTTCCGTGAAAATCGCCAATGCTGCCGACAGTTAGGCCTGAGACTTCTACATTGAGACGCTCGCCTTTGGTAAGGTCTATCTTCTCTGCATTGGGCAGGAGATGTTTAGCCTGCATCACGAATGTGCGAGAACGCACGCCGTCATCTGGCTGCACACCGATGAGCACTCGTATGTCTTGGGAGAAAGCATTTTCGGCAACTCCGTCATAACATAAATTGGGCATTTTAAACTGTCCGTCATAGGAGCCTTCCCAGCCCCAGTTGACATCATAGTATGGTTGTCCGTCGGTGTCTATGGTGTAGCCGTGGATTAAGAATGCGTGGCCAGCATTATAAATGGTGGTGGCGGAGACCATAAGTGGACGCTTGGCCTCTAACTCCGCCAGCAAGGTGGCGTGCCAATCTTCTGTTGCCATGGCATCCATCCTGATGATAGCCATATCTTCATCGTAGCCATAGTATTTGTGCAGGGCGACCATCTCGTCGTATTGAGTTGCAGAAGATTCTTCATCGTAATCCATATTTACTGCGACTCCGCAACCGTATAGCAACTCAGCAATAGCGTTGGACTGCTCGGCGGTGTAGGTTTTGTCGGTGTAGGTGTCCTTTATCAAATCCCATTGTAGTGGATGGGCATCGTAATTCCAACTTATGTCAAAGCCGTGTGTGGATGAAATATAGGAATTATCCCCATGACCCACGGCTGGATATTTATAATAATACATTAATTGAGCCATAGCTGTGGCTACGCAACCTGTAGCAGACTTTTGTCCTTCTTTGTATTCTGGACAAAGGTTATTAAACGGTGTTGTCTGTCCCCACTTAGAAAGAAGGAAAGGTTTTACTTCGCCCGATGCGGTGAAAGTAAAACTGTTACCCTTAATGGTACCATTGCTTTCGACTTTCTGTAACTGCTGATACTCTTGCTCGTATGCCTGAAGCCAGTCTTTGACGTTGGTGGGGGCATTGGCAAGGTCAAAATTGCCTTTCAAAGCATAGCCGAGCACTGGTGCCATCCGCTCGTCGCCCGACACTATGACGAAGCCCTCATTATCCGCCGCCTCAAATACGTAGTAAGGCTCGGCCTGCCACTCTGCTGAGGTCTTGGCAAAACTTTGGCTCTTGGCCACCACATTTTTTCCTCGCAGAGGTGAGTTCTCTACTATCTCCTTAACCTGAGCTGCAGTGCGCTGCCGTGCTGTAGCAATGCTATGCCCTAACAACAATAAAAATACTGTAATTGTTGCAATGATGATATTTTTATCTTTCATAATATTAAATTGTTCTCGCGCAAAGGTATATAAAATGTTTCATACATATAGCCGTTAGTATGACTTCATTTGATAAATGCAACTACTTTCGCTACATATTGCTGCATTTAACATACAAATATGCTATCTTTGCAAAACAAATTATATCACGCATAGTATATTTAGGTTTTAAAAGATCGAGAATATGAAAGACTACATCTATAAACTGCAGATGACGGTGAGGGATTATGAGTGCGATGTGGAGGGTATTGTAAACAATGCCAACTATCTGCACTATATGGAGCACACTCGCCACCAGTTTCTGCTCAGCAAGGGCATCAGCTTCATCGAACTGCACAAACGCGGCATAGATGCCGTGGTGGCGCGCGTCAATATGCAATATAAGGCATCGCTTACGCCCGATGTGGACTTCTTGAGTTGTCTCAATGTGGTGAAAGAGGGCGTGAAATATGTTTTTACGCAGGACATCTACCGCCTGCCGGACATGAAGCTCTGTGTTCGCGGCAAGGTGGAGACGGTTACTGTGGTGAACGGCAAGCTGGCCGAGTCGCCCGAGATGGATGCGATGTTTGCCGAGTAGCATCAGGAACGCCGGATGACCACCGAGGCTCTCAACGCCATTGCTCTCAGCGTCCTGTTCGGGCATCGCTCCGAGCAGCTCAAGCAACTGTATCTCCGCGCCGGCTCTGCCACGGAGATTGTGGACAATGCCGCTGACTTGCACGCTGTTGCTCCCGACATCAACGAGCGTTTTGCCCGCATCGACGGCGATAGCCTCAGCGCTGCGCTCAATCGCGCCCATAAGGAGGCTGAATTTATGGCGAACAGCGGCGTGCGTGCCCTTGTGATGGGCGATAGCGACTACCCCGTGCGCCTTAGCGAGGTTTGCCCCGATGCTCCGCTCGTGCTCTACTGGCGAGGCAACGCCAACCTCAATGCTGCGCATATACTCAGCGTTGTGGGCACACGCCACAGCACTGATTACGGACGGCAGATGACCGAGCGCATCATTGCCGACCTCGCGGCGGTGTTTCCCGACTTGATTATCGTCAGCGGGCTGGCGTATGGCACTGATTTTAACGCGCATCGTGCCGCTCTTGACAACAATATTGCGACCATCGGCGTGCTGGCGCACGGCCTCGACCGCATCTATCCCTCTGTGCACCGCAATACGGCGACCAAGATGCTCAATCAAGGCGGACTGCTCACAGAATATACCTCCGGCGTGGCTCCGGAGAAGTATAATTTCCTGCGTCGCAACCGCTTGGTGGCTGCTCTGAGCGAGGCGACCATAGTGATAGAAAGCAAGGAGCGCGGCGGAGCGCTGACGACGGCTCGACTGGCCAACGAGTATGCTCTTTCGGTCATGGCGCTGCCCGGGCGTGCCGGCGACGAGGCTTCTGTGGGCTGCAATCGCCTCATTGCTGCCAGCGGCGCGCAGCTTGTCTGCTCCGCCCTCGACATTGTGAAAGAACTCGGTTGGCAACCTGCTAAATCGGAGACTGTTTCTCAGCCTACGCTCTTCGATAACGACCTTAGCGCCGAGGAACGCCTTGTGCTATCGCACCTTAGCGATGAGCCGCACCACTTCTCTGCCATAGTTGCTGCGGCATCGCTGCCTGTTCCTGTGGTTCTCTCCGTGCTTTCAGAGCTTGAGTTCCGCAATCTTGCCCGCCAACTGCCGGGCTCTAAGTGGCGCCGCTGCTGAGAGCGGGAAATAGAACTCGCAAAGCGTCAAAAAAGGACTAAGACCGACGCTCACTAATAAAATCAATGTAATTCGCTAACGCTTCCTTGACTTCGGCATTCTTAAAGTCGGCTATAAGCGAGTGAGCCTCCATAGTCATTCGCTCCATCTGGGCTTTAGCGTAATCTATGCCGCCCTGCTGCTTGGTCTGATGTACTATGTCGGCTATTTCGTCGGCCGTAGCCACTCCCTCTTTAACCTTTGCCGCAATCCCGAGGACTTTTTCGTCGTTGGTATTGTTCAACACATACAGCACGGGGAGAGTCAGCTTGCCCTCGCGCATATCGTTGCCCACAGGCTTGCCTATGTCGTCGGTGTAATAATCGAAAATGTCGTCACGGATTTGGAAACACAAGCCGATGAGGTCGCCTAAGCGATCCATGCGCACAATATCTTCCGCAGGAGCGCCGGCTGTCATGGCTCCGATACGCGTCGCCGCGGAAAAGAGGGAGGCTGTTTTAAGACGAATGATATTATAGTAGCGTTCCTCGCTGAAGTCCGTGTTTTGAGTATTAAACAGTTGCAAGAGTTCGCCCTCGCTTAACTGCTTGCCGAGCCGCGACACAATCTCCACGATTTCTATGTTCCCACTGAGGGCAACGCTTTCGAGAGCAGTGGAAAGCAAATAATCGCCGGCGAGCACAGCTGCCTTATTGCCGTAGATAGAGCGCACAGAGGGGCGTCCGCGACGCATATCGCTGTCGTCTACGATGTCATCATGCACCAGCGAGGCATTGTGCAGCAGTTCCAGCGTGAGCGCCGCGCGAAAAGCGGCAGGCTGGACGCTACTCCACTCCTTTGCCACAAGCATTAACAACATAGGACGCAAAAGTTTTCCTTTCCGCTCGGCAATTCCCTGACAAATACGACCCAACAAACCATCGGACTTGTTCATCGTTGAATCAAAAAGGCTACCAAACTGCGCGAGCTCGACTTTTAGTGCCTCACAAATGAGTGTATACTTGTCCACCACGATATAATTTTCACGCAAATTTAGTAATAAATCAGCGGTTAAAGTCATAATAAATCCGTAATTTTACAAACAAAAAAGTTTTAGCGACATGGACAAACTTTTCCTCCTCGATGCTTACGCGCTGATTTATAGAGCATACTATGCGCTCATCAAAAACCCAAGGATTAACTCTAAAAAACAGAATACTTCCGCTATCTTTGGCTTTGTCAACACTTTGGAGGAAATTTTGAACAAGGAAAATCCCACCCACATTGCTGTTGCTTTCGATCCCAAGGGCAAAACTTTCCGTCACGAGGCTTATCCTGAGTATAAAGCCCAGCGTGAGGAAACTCCGGAGGACATTCGGCAGAGTTTGCCTATAATAAAGGATATTTTGCACGCATATAACATACCAATATTGGAGGTTGCCGGCTATGAAGCCGACGATGTGATCGGAACTATCGCGCAAAAAGCCGGTAAACGCGGCATACTGACCTATATGATGACTCCCGACAAAGATTACGGGCAGCTTGTTAGCGAAAATGTGCTCATCTACAAGCCGGGAATAGGCAGTAAGTCGGCAGAAAAGCTCGGTCCGAAAGAAATATGCGACAAATACGGCATCAAGAGCCCCGAACAGGTCATAGACATACTTGGTCTGATGGGCGACGCGGTAGATAATGTTCCCGGCTGCCCGGGTGTGGGCGAAAAAACCGCTTGTACTCTCATGCAGAGCTACAATTCTATCGAAGAGATCTACGAAGATCCTTCGCGCATCAAGGGTAAGCTGCGAGAAAAGCTTGAGGCGAACAAAGAGCAGGTGCTTTTCTCAAAGTTTCTCGTGCGCATCAAGACAGATGTGCCCATTGATTTCGACGATGAGGCTCTAAGGCGCAAGGAGCCCGACAAAAATCGCCTGCGCGAGCTTTTCAAGGAATTGGAGTTCCGCGCGCTTATAAAGAAACTGCTTGATAGCAACTCCGATCTGCACTCCGATAAAAACGGAAACGCTCAAAGCGCAACTCGCATCGCGAAAACTGCAAACAACGCCAAGAACGCGCCTGTTCAACTCGATCTTTTTGCCACAGATACGGACGATAGTCCAAGCGATGTCGTAGAAGCCAAGGATTTTGTTGCGCATTCGTCAAATTTGCAGGTCCAAATAATTGAAAATAAGGACGAACAGGCCAGAAAATTGGCTCAAATTTTTTGTAACGACAAGTTCTCTTTTAGCATCGTCGGCACTTCTATCAGCACAATCGACGCAAAAATGTGCGCTCTTGCGCTGCGCTTGGAGAACGACGAGCATATTTATCTGAAACTCGACGAAAACTTTCAAGAGCACGGCGAATTGTTCGCTTTGCTCAAGGCTTTATTTGAAAATGAAAGCACGCTGAAAATTTGCCACGACATTAAGCGCCAAGCGCAGCTCCTAAAAAAAATCGGTATCGACATCAAGGGCAAACTATTCGACACTATGCTGGCTCACTACGTACTACAGCCGGAACTTCGCCACGGCCTCAACCAAATGGCCGAGAACAATCTTGGCATAACACTTATGCCGATAGAGAATGTTTTTGGCGAGAAATGGAATGTAGAGCAGGACTTCAGTAAAATAAATCCTACGGTTTCATCGGAGTATTTTGCCCGTCAGCTTGATGCTGTTGCTCGCCTCTATCCCCTACTCCACCATAAGCTTGAGCGCGAGTCGGTGCTCGCATTCTACGAGGAAACGGAAGTACCACTGGCATTGGTGTTAGCAGACATGGAGCAAACGGGTGTAAAAATCAACACTGAGTCTCTAAACGAGACATCGCAGATCTTTACCACGCGAATGAATGAATATGAAGCGCTGGCACATGAGCAAAGCGGCATAAAATTCAACATTTCATCGCCAAAACAGGTCGGCGAGGTGCTCTTTGAGCGACTAAAGCTAAGCGCTAAGGCCAAAAAGACCAAGACAGGACAATATGTAACCAGCGAGGAAGTATTAGAGAGCTTGCGCGCCGATAGCTCAGTGGTAGACAATATCCTGAAATACCGCGCGATGAAAAAATTACTTAGCACCTATGTCGACGCGCTGCCAAAACTGATAAATCCATTCACAGGCCACATTCATTCGTCCTTCAACCAGGCCGTAACAGCCACGGGACGACTCTCTTCAAGCGACCCGAACTTGCAAAACATACCCGTGCGCAGCGACGACGGCAAGGAGATACGCAAAGCATTCATACCCGAGCAAGGACAGCTCTTTTTCTCCGCTGATTACTCGCAAATTGAGCTGCGTGTAATGGCGCATCTGTCGGGTGATAAGCACATGATAGAAGCTTTTCAGCACGGTAACGACGTGCACGCTGCCACCGCTGCCAAGATATTCCACAAAAAACTTGGAGAAGTAACTCCCGACGAGCGCCGCAAGGCCAAGACGGCCAATTTTGGCATTATGTACGGCATTTCTGTCTTCGGTCTGGCACAGCGCATGGACGTCAGCCGCACAGAAGCAAAGGAACTTATTGACGGATACTTCAACACCTACACAGGCATTCGCGATTTTATTGAAAACACCAAGGAGCGGGCAAAAAAGAACGGTTTCATCGAGACAATCAGCCACCGCCGCCGCTATATCCCCGACATCAATTCGCACAATGCCGTAGTACGTGGATATGCAGAGCGCAACGCCGTCAATGCTCCCATTCAAGGCTCAGCTTCAGACATTATCAAGATTGCGATGGTACGCATTTTCCGCCGTTTCATCGAGGAGAACATACAATCTAAGCTCATTCTGCAAGTTCATGACGAACTTAACTTCAGCGTTCTGCCCGAAGAGCGAGAGAAAGTAGAGCAGATTGTGAAGTATGAGATGGAGCACGCTGCGGAACTCAAAGTGCCGTTACTGGCAGACTGCGGCTGGGGCAGCAACTGGCTCGAGGCACACTGATACAGCACCCCTACCCTGCCGATAATCGGCAAGACAGCATCTAAACCCCTCAAAAATACACTTAACCTCGTCGAAATTCGCAGAAAAGGCCTCCGCGCGCGATTTTTGGGCCTCGAAATTCATAGAAATGTCGTGAAAAATGAAAAAATCGTATAAAAATTTTCAAAAATTCTTATATAAATTTCTGGGAATTCTTATAAGGTTTTTTAGAAATTCTTATACGATTTTTTAAAGTTTCACGATGAAAAGACAAACGCCGAGGCTCAAAAATCAGATGCGCACGACATTTCTGCAAACTTTGAAATGTTTTTGCGTTACCTGTACGACAAAAAAATCGTGCGCTTGCGGTTTTATGACCGAGCGCACGGATTTTTGTTACGGCAATTTATCTTTCGGATTCGGTTTTGAGCCTCACGAACAAAGAGGGTAAGGGCTATCAGAAAACCTCGGCTTTTTTTCCGATGATTTCGCCCAAAATTGCATTAGCGAGGCCGCTGGCACCGATGCGGAAAAGGCGATTGTCAAGCCACTCGTCGCCAAGCACCTCCTTGACAATGGTGTAGTACTTCAGTGCGTCCTCAACAGTGCGCACGCCGCCAGCAACCTTGATGCCTATCTGCGTGCCGGTCTGCTCGTAGTACTCCTTGATAGTGCGACACATGGTGTAAACAGCCGCAGGAGTGGCTCCGGGTTCGACTTTGCCGGTACTTGTTTTGATGTAGTCGGCACCGCTATAGATGGCGAGGATTGCCGCTTTCTTAACGTTGACAGCTGTTTGCAACGCGCCGGTCTCTAATATGACTTTGAGGGGCGTGTCTTGGCCACAAGCGAGCTTAGTCTCGTCTATTTCGTTATAAACGGTGTCGTAGTCTCCAACGAGGAAGTAGCCTACGGGCATCACTGTGTCAATCTCGGTAGCTCCGTCCTTAACGGCGAGAGCTGTCTCGACAGTCTTGAGTTCGGGAAAGGTCTGAGCGGAGGGAAAACCGCCGCAGACGGTGCTGACTTCCATGTCCTCGACCTCCAAAGAGTTGCTTACCACACTCACAAAGCGCGGATAGACGCAGATGCCGGCAGGGTGGGGCAGTGTCGGATTGTCGTTGACATAGCGATTGACGCGCTCCACCATCTGCAAGATGCTGTCCTCGCTGTCCGTAACTTTAAGGGAGGTTAGCTCTATCGCGCCGAGCAGAAAACGCAGTGCCTCGTCGTTTCTATTCTCGTCGAGATTCCTGCTAATCAGCGTCTTGACTTCCTCTTGCACTATCTCGTCATGCAGATGAAGATCAAAGCGCTCGAATGCCTGTTCATAGCGCGACTTCATAGGCTCGTGGTGATGTGTTCCGTGGTCGTGGTCATGCTCATGGTGATGAGCATGACAATTGCAGTGGTTGTCGTTATTCATAACTGTATTTATTGTTTCTTGGCGCAAAGTTAGCGCATTTTTGCGAACTGCGCAACCTATTCCTTATTGTGCGTGTCCATGCAAATGGTTACAGGGCCGTCATTTATCAACGATACCTGCATATCCGCTCCAAACTCACCGGTGCCCACTGTCTTGCCGAGCTCACGAGACATGGCAGCACAGAAGTTCTCATATAGCGGCACAGCTATACCGTGGCCGGCGGCGCGAATGTACGACGGACGATTGCCTTTCTTATAAGAGGCCATGAGAGTAAACTGGCTGACCACAATAATCTCGCCGTCAACATCGATAACGGAGCGGTTCATCACACCATTTTCATCGTTGAAAACGCGTAAATTTGCTATTTTCTTGACCAACCAGTCGATGTCCTGCTGACTATCAGCCTCTTCGATGCCAAGCAGCACAAGCAGACCGATGCCAATCTTAGATTTGACGATATTGTTTATCGTTACACTGGCTTCGCTTACTCTCTGTACGACAACTCTCATTGTTTTATCATTTGTTTAGTCCTTATTATCAGTATTTTGTGGCGTTTTATGCAAGCCCTGCCAAACGAGGGATCCCTTTTTCATGCCGAGCAGGCTCTGCAGCTCGAAAAGATCGGCTTCCTTAACTCGCTTGACGCTCTTGAATGTTTTGATTAGCAGGTCCTTAGTCGTTTTGCCTACACCTGCAATATCGTCGAGCTCCGAACGCGTCTGCCGCTTGGCGCGCTTTGCCTTGTGGAAGGAGATAGCATAGCGGTGCACCTCATCTTGCATGGCGGTGAGCACCTTAAAAAGCTCGGAGTTTTGTTTCAATCCTATTACAATAGGCGGAAATCCGAAGAGCAACTCATTGGTTCTGTGCCGGTTGTCCTTAGCTAATCCGGCTATGGGGATTTGTAGGTGAAGTTCATCTTCCACTACCTTTCTGACGCACTCCATCTGACCGCGACCGCCATCGGTGATGATGAGGTCGGGTAGGGGAGTGTTTTCCTCGATGAAACGGCTGTATCTGCGCCGAACAACTTCCTGCATAGAAGCATAATCATCAGGGCCGTCTACAGTCTTTATGACATATTTGCGGTAGTCCTGCTTGGAAGGGCGCATCTTCTTATAGACCACGCATCCCGCTACGGCGTCCTGCCCCTGCAGATTAGAGTTGTCGAAAAGTTCGATAGTAACGGGGAGTTTCCGGAGGTGGAGGGCATCGCGCAGTTCTGTCATGAGGCGCGTTTGTCGCTGTTCGGGGTTCAAATATTCGGCGCGCTTGAGTTTATCTACCTTATACTGCTGAACATTGCGCATAGAGAGGTCGAGCAGCGTCTTTTTGTCGCCTTTCTGCGGCACGGTAACGCTGATTTCATCGAGGGGAATGTCTATTTCAAACGGTAGCACGATTTCCCGAAACGCTACGCCGAATTTTTGTCCCATCTCCACGATAGCATAGCGCAGCAGTTCTTCGTCTGTTTCCTCCATCTTTTTGTTTATCTCAAAAGTGTAGGCTATTGTTGTCGCGCCATCGACAATATGCAGATAATTAACGATTGCTCGTCTTTCGTCGGAGAGAATATTAAACACATCGAGGTTGCCTATAGTGTTGCTGACGACTTCGCTCTTGGCTTGGAATTGGTTTAGCAAATCGTAGCGTACTTTTAATTCCTGAGCCTCCTCAAACCGTTGCTGTTCGGCGAGCATCATCATTTTTTCGCGGAGTTTTTCTTTCACCTCGCGCGTGTGCCCTTTCAGCAGCAGGCGGCATTCCGCTATGTTCTGCTGATATTCTTCCTTTGTCTGCCTGCCTACACAGCAGCCCATGCACTTTTTGATGTGGTAACTGAGGCATAGTTTATATTTTCCCTGCCTTACGCCCTCCTCCGTCATCACTGCGCGACAGTTTCTAATCTTATACAGATTTCTTATCAGCTCCAGCAGATTGTACATCGTCGCAGTGTGGCTGTATGGGCCGAAATACTCCGCTCCCCTGGCTGTTTTGTTGCGCGTGCTGAAGATCCGGGGATAGTCTTCCTTGGTTAAACAAATGTAAGGATAGCTTTTATCATCCTTTAGCAGGATATTGTAGTGCGGTTGGAAGCGCTTTATTAACGAATTCTCGAGCAAAAGTGCGTCTTGCTCGGTGGCTACATTTATATACTTGATGTCCCTTATCTTGTCGACGAGCAACTGTGTCTTGCGGTTTTGTTCTTTCACGAAATAGCTGCTCACCCGTCTCTTTAGATTCTTCGCCTTTCCGACATAGATGATGTTTCCCCGTTCATCGTAGTACTGATAACTGCCCGGACCCTCGGGCATATTGTTAATGATGTTCTTCAGTCGAAGATCAAGACGCTTTCTTTCTTCTTTGTTCATATTTGCGAATTCACTAACGACAAAAGCAGCTATTGTTTCACGTGAAACAAACGTGCGGTCTCACCTATGCAGAAGTACAAGCAGAGCATTTATATCACTAGGGCTAACTCCCGGAATACGGGAAGCCTGCCCGAGAGTTTCAGGGTCAAATTTTGCCAACTTCTGCCGTCCCTCCGTAGAAATCTGCGTTATCTTCGCATAATCAAAGCGTCCTTTTAGGCGTATAGCCTCAAGCCGGTGCATCTTCTGCGCCTCCGCTTGCTCACGGCGAATATAACCATCATATTTAATAGCAATCTCAGCAGCCTCGACAACTTCCTCAACTTTTTCAGCTATATTACCTATTATTTCGTTGAGCTCGTAAATCTCACTAACAAGGCCGCGCAAAGAAATGCCGGGACGACTAACGATAGTGCTTAGCTTTGCTGCAACAGATAGGGGAGTGCTGCCCAGCGTCTGCAGATAAGTATCTATTTCGCCCACCTTGACCATATAATTGTCGCAGAAATCTACAATTTTATTGATATTTTCCTGCTTCCGCACGAAGAAAGCGTACCTTTCATCGTTAATAAGTCCCAATTCGTGCCCCTTTTTTGTCAAACGGGCGTCGGCATTGTCCTGCCGCAGGAGTATCCTATACTCTGCACGGGAGGTAAACATTCTGTAAGGCTCATCTACGCCCTTAGTCGTGAGATCATCTATCAGAACACCGATATAACTCTCGTCGCGACCCATTATAAATGGTTCGCGACCCTCAATTTTCAACGAAGCATTGATTCCAGCTACAATTCCCTGCCCCGCAGCTTCTTCGTAGCCCGTAGTTCCGTTCACTTGACCCGCAAAATATAATCCTTCTATCCTCTTCGACTCAAGAGAGTGGCACAAATCTGTGGGATCAAAGAAGTCATATTCAATTGCGTACCCGGCTCTATATATATTTGCCTTTTCAAATCCCGGGATTTTCCGCACGGCGTTCAGCTGTATATCCAATGGTAAACTCGAAGAGAAGCCGTTTAGATACATCATGTTGGTATCCAAGCCCTCCGGCTCGAGAAACAGCGGGTGATGGTCGCGTTCCGGGAATGTATGAAGCTTCGTTTCTATGCTGGGGCAGTAACGCGGACCAATACTCTGGATCTGGCCGTTATAAAGAGGGGAGTCTGCGAGTCCATCACGCAGAATGGCGTGCACTTCATCGTTGGTATTGCATATCCAGCAGGGAATTTGGGGCAAAATGTCGGTCTCGCACGCAAAAGAGAAGCGATGATGGCCATTATCGCCGTCTTGCCGAGTAAGTTTGTCGAAATTAATTGTGCGAGCATCGAGTCGAAGCGGAGTACCAGTCTTCATTCTCGCAACTTTGATGCCGTGGCGGGAAATAGATTCGGAGAAATGCAAACTTGCGGGCTCGGAAATGCGTCCACCAGCGACCTTAGTTCTTCCAATGTGCATTAATCCATTCAAGAAAGTGCCCGCTGTTACTATTACACACTTAGAACGGAACTTATTGCCCCACAAAGTGTTAACTCCGACGGCCTTTCCGTCTTTTACCACGAGCTCAATGGCTTGATCCTGCCAAATGCTGAGATTTGGAGTGTTCTCTAATTCGCGTCGCCACTCAATGCTGAACCGATTGCGGTCGCACTGAGCACGAGGGCTCCACATAGCCGGTCCTTTAGAGAGGTTAAGCATACGAAACTGCACAGCGGTGCGGTCAGTAATCTGCCCCGTCATTCCACCGAGCGCGTCTATTTCCCTAACAATCTGCCCCTTTGCAATTCCGCCGATGGCAGGGTTACAACTCATCTGGGCGATTTTCTCAATGTCCATCGTAATCAGACAAACATCGGCGCCACGCAGCGCAGCAGCGCGCGCTGCTTCACAACCGGCGTGGCCGGCACCAATAACCAGTATGTCGTAATTAAATTGCATGAGAGTAACGGCAGGATAGGGGAGGAGTGCTTGTTATTTCTCGCCGAGTTTTCGACAAAGCCTGCCACCGCATAAACAATACGCGCCGACAATAATCAATGGCACGCTAAGCAGCTGCCCCATGTTGAGGAACATCTGACTTTCATAGGCCTCTTGGTTTTCTTTGAGGAACTCGATGAAGAAACGGAACACGAAGATACATGTAAGGCAGAGCCCGAACATCTTACCATTGCCGACAACGCTATTTTTAGCGTGCCTATATATATATATGGTAACAAGGAACAGCAAAAGATAGAACATAGCCTCGTAAAGCTGCGCGGGGTGGCGCGCAAAGTCGTCGCCGTTTCGCGCAAAGATGAAACCCCACGGCATATTAGTGGGATTCCCCACAATTTCGGAGTTAAAAAGGTTGCCAATGCGGATAAGCGCAGCCGACAGAGGGGCGACTACGCCCATATTGTCGAACACGCGCATGATATTCACCTTGTAGCGGCGACAATACAGCCATATCGCCGCCATCATACCAAGTACGCCGCCATGACTCGCCAGCCCCTCGTATCCGACAAGGTGCCAACTTCCCGAATTATCGCGCTTAATCGGCAGAATCATCTCAACCGGGTGCGTAAGCCAGTAGGCCGGCTCATAAAACAGGCAGTGGCCGAGCCTTGCGCCGATGAGCACGCCGAGAAAGATGTGTAGAAACAGCGGTTCAAACTTCTTCTTGCCTATTTTCTGGTCGCGGTAGAGCCAATTCATCACCACATAGCCGCTCATCAAGGCAAGCGCCCAGCAAAGACCGTACCAGCGGAAAGAAAAGCTGCCTATCGACAACGCCACCGCGTCGGGATTCCAGTAAATATAGTTGAACATGTTACACATTGAAGCGGAAGTGCATAATATCGCCATCCTGCACTACATATTCCTTACCTTCTATTCCAAGTTTGCCAGCTTCGCGCACCGCAGCCTCACTACCGTACTTGACATAGTCCTCGTACTTTATCACTTCGGCACGAATAAAACCCTTTTCAAAATCCGTGTGTATCACACCGGCACACTGCGGCGCCTTCCAGCCCTTGCGATAAGTCCAAGCCTTCACCTCTTTGGGACCGGCAGTGATGAAAGTTTCCAAATTCAGCAGCGCGTATGCCGCTTTAATCAGTCTGTTGCACCCGGACTCCTCAAGACCCACATCTTCGAGGAACATCTGGCGCTCTTCGGCAGTCTCCAGCTCGGCAATATCCGCCTCCGTCTTAGCAGCCACCACCAGCACTTCGGCATTCTCGTCCTTAACCGCTTCGCGCACCTTCTCCACATACTCATTGCCTGTGGCAGCGTGCCCTTCGTCCACATTGCAGACATAAAGCACCGGCTTGGCAGTCAGCAGGAAGAGGTTGCGAGCCGCCGTCTGCTGCTCCTTGCTGTCAAAGCTCACGCTGCGAGCCGATTTGCCCTTCTGGAGTGCATCTTTGTATGCGAGCAGCACCTCATACTCCACCTTGGCCTGCTTATCGTTGCCCACCTGAGCTATTTTCTCCACGCGGCGGATGCGATTCTCCACCGTGTCGAGATCCTTAATCTGAAGCTCGGTGTCTATAATCTCCTTGTCGCGAACAGGGTCTACGCTACCGTCAACATGCACCACATTGTCATTGTCGAAGCAGCGCAGCACATGCAGAATAGCGTCAGTCTCGCGAATATTCGCCAAGAACTGGTTACCAAGACCCTCGCCCTTGCTCGCGCCCTTCACCAATCCGGCAATATCCACTATCTCCACCGTGGTAGGCACCACGCGCTCGGGATTAACCATCTCCGCCAATTTGTTCAGACGCTCGTCAGGCACAGTAATCACGCCCACATTAGGCTCTATAGTGCAAAAAGGAAAGTTGGCAGCCTGCGCCTTGGCATTACTCAAGCAGTTAAAAAGCGTAGACTTGCCCACATTAGGCAAACCAACTATACCGCATTGTAAACTCATCTTCTTAATTTACTAATTTATGTTTTTTATTTATTGTTTATCTATATCAACCATTCTGTTTGCCCACCGGCCGTCCGGCAATGGCGTTAGCGCGGCGAGCCTGCGCCCACTTCTGTCGAGCCAGCACCTGCATATCCGCCACAGTGTCCTTCTCGTCGACTATTTCGAAGCCGAGCATAGTCTCAATCACATCCTCCATCGTCACAATGCCGCGCATACAGCCGTATTCGTCGATGATGACAGAGATATGCTCCTTCTTGGCGAGCATCAGCTCCCAGATGTCCGACACATTAGTGTTCTCCTGGAAAGTCAGAATGGGTCTTACAATCTCCCGGAGCTTGGTAGAGAACTTATCCTCCGCCAACTTTTCCAAAACCGTCTGCCGCAGGATATAACCGGTGATATACTCCTCGTCTTCGCTGTACACAGGGATACGCGACTTCGTGTTGTATTCCTCATTGGCGTACATCTCCTTCACCGTCATATCATCGCTTGCCTCAACCACCACGCTGCTGGGCGTCATAATCTCGTGAGCCGTAACATTGGTGAGCTTGATGAGGTGTTGAATCATCTTGTTCTCCTCCTTCTCAAACACACCCTCTTCGGCGCCCACCTTGATCATCGCACTCACCTCGTCGCGGCTCACAGACTGCTGCTTGCCCTCGCCAAGGAAGCGCGTAAGACCCTCCGCCAGCAACACCAAGGGATAAGTGATGAACAGCATCCACCTGATCACATGAGCCATGGGCAAAGTCAGCGAGCGCCAGTGTCGTGTGCCCACAGTCTTGGGTATAATCTCGGAGAGGATAAGTATACACAGCGTAAGCAATCCGCTAAACACGCCTACCATTTCGCTGCCGAACACCTCGCTGGCCTGCTTGCCCACGCCGGCGGCACCCATAGTGTTGGCAAAAGTGTTAATCGTCAGTATAGCGCTTATAGGGCGGTTGGGCTGCTTCTTCAGACTCTTCAGCAGCGCAGCCGAACGCGTGTTTTTGCCTTCGGAAGACGCCGTGAAAGTAATTGGAGTAGACAAAAACACCGACTCTGCCAGCGAGCACAAAGCAGACACCACCAGAGCCAATAAAAAGAACAGGATTAATAAACCCATAAAGTATCTGAAACAAATTTCAACTGCAAATATAAGCACAAATAATCAATTATCTGGCTCTCTACAGCAACGATTTCGATTTTTTACTCCAAAAAGACCTCTCCACCAACTTTCGGCGCCTACGGATAGCCCTATTTTTCGTGTATGCTGCTGTAGTGTTCGTCGCTCACGGGCTCGAGCCATTCGTGACTCTCTTTTTCCGTGCCCGTAAGGGTGATGCACGACAAGTGTTGGAACCACGCGTCCCTCTGCGCGCCATGCCAGTGCTTCACTTCATCGGGAATGTCGACTATCATGCCCGGCAGCAGTTCCACAGGCTCCTTGCCCCATTCCTGATACCAGCCCTTGCCCGACACACAGATGAGCAGCTGATGCGCACCATGGTGGATATGCCAGTTATTGCGGCAGCCGGGTTCAAAAGTAACATTCTGATAGTTAGCAAGAGTCTCGCCGCCCTCCGATATATTGACAGGGCGTATATTAGCCAAGTAGCTGCAGCCGGTAAAGTACTGGTTGTAAGGATTAACCACACCCTTGTCCCACGCACCGGCCTCGGCGTCGGCAGCACAGTCCACCTGAGAGTATCCATTGATGCTCAGCCAGCGGCAAAGCTCCTCAACCTGCTCCTTGGAGTTGCCCATATTGACAGCACCGGCCTTGTGCGACGCCAATTGCGACTCCGCGCCTTTCAGAGAGCTCAGCGCCGCCACCGTAACAAGCTCGCGGTCGGCAGCCGAAAGCTGATTGCCGGCAAAAATATCGCCGAACAGGTGCGATTTGAGGTAATAGTCGTCCTGCGGGCAGAAATCGTAGTTGAACGGAGTGCCGCCCACCATCTTTGTCTGCACCTCAGTGCCCTGACGCAGCGCAAGCTCGGCGTTATCCCACACGGCGGGGCGCTCAAAGGGTTTCCCCTCGTTGTCATCGATGCCCTGCGCCTTGCGTTCATCGAGCACACGGGCGAGAATACCCAGCGCGTTGAGCGAACGCGGGAAACCGGCATAAGCATAGAGCTGCGAGAAAGTCTCTTTCAGCTCATTGACAGTAACACCGCCGTCAAGCGCGCGGCTGATGGCAGGCTTAAGGCGTTCAATGTCGCCCTGTGCCTCGAGAGAGGCGCACGCGCAAAGATTCAACTGCCTCTCTGTGAGAGTTTTCTGTGCAGAAGTATTCATAACCATAGTCAAAACAATAATTAATAATAACAACTTTTTCATTTTCATCTCTCTCTTCTTTTTATTTCAACACGAAAATATTATTATCAATGCAAAAATAATAATATTTCCATATCTTACTTCATTTCCTTATCTATAATAATGTAACAAAATCTATTTACACCATTATATATAATAGTTTTTTCTTTCTATTTACTCGTAAAACCAAAAAAGTGTATTTACCTTTGCAATCGTATAGTACAAAAATTAATGAGATTAGAATATCAATATTATTAACACACAAAAACAAAAAATAAGAAACAGAAAGTAAACAAAATATTTAGGAAGATATAATGGCACCAGGTGCCATACTTCCAATACGGGAAACTGCTAACAAATATCGTTTTAATCCTAAAACAAAAAACAAAGCGTTAACTATCCCGTTCGAACTTATATATATTAGAGCTTTCTGCTCTTGTTTCTCTCTTAACGAACACCGCCAATTTTCGCACATGAGAACAAGTTGCATAGAAAGTTCATGTCTGTATGGCGTGAGCTATTCTTGCTTGTTTATGTGCATGGTCACTTGGCGGTACCAGTTGAGAAAATAAGCATCGAATGGTGATACGCCTTTTTTGTTTGCCACAAAAAAATAACTAAACAACATGAACTTAAACAAAAAACTAACCCTAAATTCATTATTTCCTAAACATCGATTACATTTCCTTTACCTCGTTGTAGGAATTATCTTATGTATTACATTTTCGAGCTGCCATCCCACAAGTTATTATGTTACACATAATGTTTTAGTGGAAACAAATCCTAATGCAACCATATTTTGGGAAGATAAACAAAAGATAGCTACTGCTGATAGTGCAGGCTTCGCAACGATTAATCTTAGCGAATATATGTATCGCAAAGGATATAAAAAAATAACCGTTGCAAAAGAAGGTTATGAGCCTCAAACAGTTTCATTAAATAAGAAATTTAATACAAGAGTTTTATACAACGTTATTTTCCCTTACGCATTCATGTGGGCGCATTATAAAAAACCTAATTTTAAAAAGCCTAATACCATTTATTTAGATACACGCGCTCAAAATGATGCGCAGTCATATCTAAATATGGCAAACAAAACAAAATCTAAAAAGAAGAAAGTTGCTTTACTCAAAAAATCTATATATCAAGACCCTGAAAATGAAAATGGAGTGGGCATAATAAGCACTAATACTCTTTCTGATTTTTGGTATACACGTAAAGATTACGAAGAGTCGCAGCTTTGGGCAAAATATGGTATAGACATTGACCCTAATAATACGAAAAGTTTAGTATATGTAGAGCGTGCAAGAAATGCTATCATTGCAAAAGCTGAAAGAAAAAGACGTAGAGCAGAAATGTGGGGTGCTATTCTTTCAGTTACTCCTACTGTGCTTTCAACAGCAGCATCTTTCACATCTATAGGTAAAACAAACGCCACCGGACTTACTGATAATGTTAGCAATAGCACATCTACCAGCAATAAAAAATCACAAACAAAAACAGGAGGTGGTGTGGCTTCTGCTCAAAATGAAAGAACTGCAAGAAAAACATATAACGATTATGTTTCTCAACTTATAGACATGAAAACTTTTCCTGAACGCTATAATGATACCCAACGAAGGAATATACAAAGTTCGATGAGAAGTATCCGTCAACAATGGGGATTTCCTAAATCAGAGATGGAAGACTGGGGCGGTAAATAACATATTCATAAATAGCTAATCAATATTGTTTAAAATGGTGTGCACGTTAATAAAAATGGTGCACACCATTTTTAATATCGTGCAGGTCGTTGACAAACATCGTCAAAATTTCACCTATCCCCCCGAGGTTCGCAGAAAGGCGCAACCTTCGCGAGTAGTTGTCGTGTACGTCGCTCTTAGAGAGGTGCACGAACAAAACAACTGCGGGAGCGCAGCAACAAATGTCGTGCAAGCGCGCACAAAAGGCCTCCGCGCGCGATTTTTGAGCCTCGGCATTTGTTTTTTCATCGTGAAACTTTAAAAAATCTTATAAGAATTTTTAAAAAACCTTATAAGAATTCTCGGGAATTTATATAAGAATTTTTGAAAATTCTTATAAGATTTTTTCATTCTTCACGACATTTCTACGAGTTTCGAGACCCAAAAATCGCGCGCGGAGGCCTTTTCTATGAATTTTGACGAGGTTAAATGTATTTTTGAGGGGGATTGTCGCTGCCTTGACGATATTCAGTGCTGTGAGTGTGTGCGTTCTGTTAGACTTAGCGAATAAAATTGCCGTTACGGCAGCTTCCCTTCTAAGATAGGGCTTCTGGGAAAAATTAAAATGAGGAAATATCGCGTAGCGAGAGGATTAGCAAGTTAATTTATCGCTGCATGTAATGAGCGCGTTGCGCAGGGGTGAGGCGCTCAATGGCATAGCGCAGAGTGGTGCGCGGAAGTTGTGGCATCATCTCGTCTAAGAAATCGGTGAGGGTGCGTTCATCTCTCTTGCCTACCTCACGCAGCATCCAGCCCATAGCTTTGTGCATGAGGTCGTGAGTATCGCTCACGAGCAGGCGCACAAGGCGCAAGGTGTCGTCGAACTGACCCGCTCTGATGAGCATCATCGTGCTGACCACAGCGATGCGCCGACGCCACAGAAGGGGATCGGAGGCAAGAGTGTAGAGAATTGTGCGGTCGGGCTTGTCTATGAGATATTGACCGAGCAGATAAGGTGCGCTTAGGTCGACCAAATCCCAGTTATTGGCGCGGTCTGCATGGCGCAGATAGAAGTCTATTATCTGCTTGCGATTTTTCTCAAGTACAGAGAGCTGTTTTGCGTCCATGCCCTTATTGCGGCGCATTGTTTGCTTGTATTTTATTACGAGAATGAGCAGTCCGCAAAGGCGCACTTCGTGGTATTTGCTCTGCAGCAGCCCCTTTACTAACGGCAGACCGATGTCAGAATATTTTTTGGCTATCATTCGTGTGTTCGGCACGGTTACTCCTACCATCATGTCGCCTTCGCCATACTGCCCCTTGCCAGTACGGAAGAAGTTGGCGTGAATTCTTCTCCACTCCTCGCTGCCGCGCAGGGCGTAGAGCTCATTGTATATCTGCTGTGCTGTTTCCTTTGCTGTCTGCATGAGTGCAAATTTAGTAAGATTTTTTTATACTTTGCTGAAATAGGCTATCTTTGCCGGTATATGTACCGACAATTGTTTGTGCTGCTGTTTGCTTTGCTCACTGGCGCTCTGGCTTGCCGAGCGCAGAGTGATGTGTGGGACGAGTTCGTGGAGGAGTATCTCGACGACATCACTGACGACGAGCAGGACGGCAATTCACTCTACGAGGAGCTGCTGGAACTGCATCGTAATCCGATGAACATCAACACTGCACAGCGCGATGATTTGCTCCGTATGCCCTTTCTCACCGAAGCGCAGGCGGATTCTATCGTCAGCATGGTCAATAGGTTGCGCGGTATGATGACTTTGGGCGAGCTGATATACGTTAGAAATCTTGAGTACAGGGAGCGAAAATACATAGGACTGTTCTGCTACTGTCCCGACAACTATGAATATCGTCCCAAGCGCCCTTGGCCTGATTCGCTGCGGACTAAAAACCGCTCTCTGAGCCGTGCTTACAGAGAGCAGGACAAAGGGCTCACAACAGAGCTGTCTTCAACTTTTGGCGTGCCGCTTTATAAGCGCGAGGGTTTTCGTCCGCACACTCGCGAGGAGTTAGATAAAAATCCTAATCGGCAATACTTGGGCAACAATGTGGCAACCACGCTGCGCTATCGCTCATCGCTAAACAATCGGCTCGCTTGGGGACTGACTGCTCAGAAAGACGAGGGCGAACCGTTTGCAAACGGAGAGAACCGGCTCTACGATTCTTATTCCGCATACCTGATGGGAAAGAGTAAAGGAGCTATACGGAAATGGGTGGTGGGCGATTTCAAAGCTCATTTCGGTCTTGGATTGACTATTGGCTCGTCCGGCACCGATCCGATGGCCGTCATCTCCTCTTTCAGGCCTAAACAGGAAGACATCCGCCAGCATACTTCCACCGACGAGGCTCTTTTCCTGCGTGGTGCCGCCGTTAGCATCAGCAAAGGCAAGGTTAGCGTCCTCGCCTTCGGCTCTTTACGCAAACTCGACGCCACTCTTTACAAAGACAGCATCTCTACCATCCTTACCGACGGTTATCACCGCACTCCGCTCGAGATGCAGAAACGCAATAACATTACTGCGCTGCAGGGCGGCGCCTCAGTGAGCATCGAGATGGGCAATGCTAAACTAAGTCTCAATGCAGTGCAGACGCACTACGACACTCCATACCGCACGCCCACAGCTTTGTATCGCAAGTACTATTTTCAAGGAAAAGACTTCGGCAATTACAGTCTCGCCTACAACATACGGCGTGGTGCGCTCGGCTTTCACGGCGAAACGGCCACCTCACAGCAAGGCGGCGTGGCCATTCAGCACCGCCTACACTACACTCCTGACTACCGCATGACGTTACACATGCTTCATCGCTATTATTCTAAAGATTATCTGGCCACTTCCGCTCAGAGCTACAAGATAGGTTCACGTATTCAGAATGAACACGGTATCCTTGCCGGTGCAACTTTCATGCCCCTCGACTATCTGCAACTCAAAGCATACGTAGATTTAGCTCATTTCCCCTTTGCTGTATACTACAGCGACAATCCTAAAAACGCCATAACTGCACAATTGCAGGCCGAGTATATTCCTTACAACGAGCACGAATTTCTGCTCCGCTACAAGTTCCGTACAAGACCCTACGACAACACCCAAAATCAACCCGACAGTCATGTGCAACACACTCTCAAAGCACAGTATCGCTACATCGGACAAAAACTAAAATTGACCACCACTGCAGATCTTACGCTCCTCTCACAACCCGGCAAGAGCAACAATAACAAAAGCACGAACCACAGTAGCGGCTGGATGCTCTCCCAAAAAGCAATCGTGATGCTCAATTCAAAAACCACCATCGGTACTACCATCGCCGCCTTCCACACTGACTCATATTCGGAGGCTCTACGTCTTTACGAGTCCACGCTTATCTACTCCACCGGCTACCCTTCTTGTTATTACCACGGCATTCGCCTATCCGCCTCCGCCCATCGCCGAATTTCGAAGCTCCATTTCGCACTAAAGTACGCCCTTACACACTACTCGAACCGCAATACTATCGGCACTGGCTTGCGTCAATATAACGGCTCGACGCTGCAATACATCCTCATTCAGATAGCATTACGCTTCTGATTAATAAAAAATAACTACTTTTGCAGACACAAAATATCGATGATATGTCTACTATAATTTATCCTGCGCCAATATTTGGTCCCGTCCGCAGTCGGAGGCTCGGCATCTCACTGGGAATTAACCTACTCCCTGCCGATGGTAAGGTCTGCACATTTGATTGCATCTACTGTGAGTGCGGTTTTAACGTCGACAGGAGAGCAAAAAGCGATCTGCCGACGCGAAAGGAGGTGCGCGACGCATTGGAAGCGCAGCTCAAGAAAATGAAAGTCGAGGGGGAACTGCCTGATGTGCTTACTTTTGCAGGAAATGGCGAGCCGACCATTCATCCGGACTTTCTCAATATCATTAAAGACACCATAGAATTACGCAATCAGCACTGCCCTGAAGCGAAAGTAAGTGTGCTGAGTAATGCAACGCTTATCATGCGACCGCAGGTCTTCGAGGCGCTTAAGTTAGTGGACAACAACATAATAAAACTCGACAGCGTCAATCCGGAATACATCAAAACTGTAGATCGTCCCAACGGCAAATATGATATTGAGGAGCTGGTGGCGAGAATGAAGGATTTCGATGGTCATATCATCGTGCAGACGATGTTTATGCACGGCGAGTTTGAAGGAAAGGACGTCGGCAATGTCAAAGAGGAGCTTATCGCGCCGTGGATTGCCGTCGTCAAGGAAATAAATCCGCAGCAAGTGATGATTTATACTATCGACCGCGAAACTCCCGCCCACGGGCTGAGAAAAGCAAGCCACGAGGAGTTGGATAATATCGTGGCGCGCTTAGAAAAACTCGGCATCAAGGCAAGCGCCTCCTACTAAACCAACAAAATAGAAGACCAGATAATTACTAACATCAACATCAAGGTTGCCATGATTAAGGAAAGCTGGAAAAAACAGGGCTACATAGACGAGCCAATCCCCGAAAACATTGATATTAAGGCCGAAATAAAGCGAATGTGCAAGGAGAAAAACGCTATTATCCTCGCGCATTACTATACTGACAAGCCGCTGCAAGAGATTGCCGATTTCATAGGCGACAGTCTCGCTCTGGCGCGCAAGGCAGCCGAGACGGACGCAAGCATCATCGTGATGTGCGGAGTGCATTTCATGGGCGAGACGAACAAAATTCTATGTCCTGACAAGAAAGTGCTCATTCCGGATCTGAATGCTTCCTGTTCGTTAGCGGAGAGTTGTCCTGCCGACAAATTTCGCGAGTTTGTGGCAGCGCACCCCGACCACAAGGTTATATCCTACGTCAACACCACAGCGGCCACCAAGACTGTAACGGATATTGTCGTTACCTCTGGCAATGCGCGCCAGATTGTGGAGTCGTTTCCCAAGGAGCAGAAGCTAATCTTCGGTCCCGATCGCAATTTGGGCGAATACATCAACTCTATTACCGGTCGCCAGATGCTGTTGTGGGACGGCGCGTGTCATGTTCACGAGCGCTTCTCGGTAGAAGCCGTCCTCGCTCTTAAAGAACAATATCCGGACGCAAAAGTGCTCGTTCACCCCGAATGTAAAGGCCCCGTAGTGAAATTAGCCGACGTGGTAGGCTCAACGGCAAAGCTGCTTGACTATGCAGTCAGCAGCGACGCCACACAATTTATCGTGGCTACGGAAAGCGGCATCCTCTTCGAGATGCAAAAACAAGCCCCCGAAAAGCAATTTATCCCCGTTCCGCCGGCTATTACCGACGGAGAAAGCACCGAAAGCGGAACATCCGGACTTGGAACATTGGGTGGAGCAACCTGCTCCTGCCACTGCAACGAATGCGCCTACATGAAACTCAACACTATGACCAAGCTCTACAACACGTTGCGCTACGAATGGCCGGAGGTTGAGGTCGAACCGGCAGTGATAGAGCAAGCACGCCGACCTATCGACGAGATGCTTCGCGTCAGCAAGCTCCTCAATATATAAAAGGATAATAAAATAAGTACGAAAAGGCCATTATCTGTTCGGATAATGGCCTTTTACAGTTGTCCGCTCTCCACTTTGAGGACAATTTGCTCTATCTCACGATCATCACCCTCGGGGTCGTAGTGCTTACGCAGGTTGTTGCCGAACAAAGAGCTGAACACATTGTACATATTCGCCCTCGCAGACCCCAGAAAAGCCTTAATCATCTCAAAACTCGTCTGCCCGCATTCCCTATCTATGAGCTTAACGAGGAGTTTGCCCTGCGTCTTGGTGATTTTACGCACTGCGGGCTCAAATTGCTGCTTTATACCTTTCTCCACCGCCTTGATATGGCGGTCTTTCTCCTTTTTCGTTTCCAAAGTCTCAAGGAAATCGTGTGTCTCAATCAAAATCTGGCGCGTAAGCTTGGCATAAGGAAACACATAGCGCACATCACGCACCAATTTGTTGTACTTCATGCGCTCTTTCTCGTTCTTAAATTCCTTAGGCGCAGTCTTATAGAACTCATGCAGCGTCATGTTTGGGATAGAGTCGCCGTCGTAGTACACACGGTCGATATTGACATACATAGCCACTTGCAAAGTGTCATTATCACCGCTCTGAGCGTAACAACAGGCACTGCGCAATAGTGCAAAAGCACATAAAGCTATATATATAAATGTAGACGCACGCATTTATGGCTGCAAAAGTACTTATTTTATAAAGAGTGAAAAGCACTAAATAAGTTAAAAATACTAATTTTGTAATCATAAAAAAGATTTACATTCTTTTCTCCGTAACAATACCACTTACTAAAAGCAATGCACAAGCTGAACATTTTAGAAATGAACCGCCTCACTCCGGAACAATTCCGCGAAGCAGAGAAAACTCCCCTCATAGTAGTATTGGACAACGTAAGAAGCATGTACAACGTAGGCTCCGTGCTGCGTACAGCCGACGGCTTCCGGGTGATGCGCGTCTGCCTGTGCGGCATCACCGGCACACCACCACATCAGGAAATCCACAAGACAGCTTTGGGCGCAGAGGACAGTGTGGAGTGGCAATACTTCAGCTCTACCACAGACTGCATAGACGCTCTGCGCAAGGAAGGCTTCACGATTGTAGCCGTAGAGCAAGTGGAAGGCAGTCGCAGTCTGATGGACTGGGATGACACCCGACCGATAGCCGTAATCTTCGGCAACGAAGTAAAAGGCATAGTGCAGGAAGCCGTAGACGCCTCCGACTATTGCCTCGAAATTCCACAATTTGGCACCAAGCATTCTTTTAATGTCGCCTGCACAGCAGCTATGGTCATGTGGCAGTACTTCAAAAACCGTCCGAAAATATTGGAATAATGCTCATTTGTTTACTGTGAGCTACGATTTAAGTAAAAAAAGTTGTCGTAAATGTTATTTTTTTCAACTTTTTTGCCTGCTATTTAGATTTTTGTATATACTTTTGCACATATATAGAACTAAATTGTTACATTTATTTGATGTTCATCCTTGCCACTTGTGAAAGTCGCAAGGTACTTTTTTTATATACCCTCAAAATATTTACATATCCCACTCGAAAATACACCTAACCTCGTCGAAGTCTATATAAATGTCGTGCGCACGCGATTTTTGAGCCTCGAAACTCGTAGAAATGTCGTGAAGAACGAAAAAATCTTATAAGAATTTTC
>JAFLUU010000090.1 GCA_022508585.1 Prevotellaceae bacterium
AGGTTTTTTAGAAATTCTTATATGAATTTTTAAAGTTTCACGATGAAAAAACAAATGCCGAGGCCCAAAAATCGCGTGCGGAGGCCCTTTCTGCGAACTTCAACGAGGTATGGTAAAAAATCGAGAGGGTAAGGTGCGAGAAGGTGGGGATATGGCACAATTTTGACGACATTTAGAAGTGTTGCATAGCGAAAAGGCGGAGTAGGGTGGATGTTTGCAAAATTATTGACGGCATTGCGTGCTGTTAGTTAAATAATGCGTAACTTCGCGTTGTGTTTCACAGAATAACTGACTGCACAGATGAAAGAATCGTTCAGCATTTCCTACCCCTCCTCCAAGAAAGTGTACATGGAGGGCGATATATATAAAGACCTGCGCGTGGGTATGCGCGAGGTGGAGCTGACTCCCACCGTTCAGAAGAATGCCGACGGCAGCACGACCACCCATCAGAATGCGCCCGTGATGATTTACGACACCTCCGGCGCGTATTCCGACCCTGCGGTGAAGACAAATATCCGCGAGGGCTTGCCCCGACTGCGCGCTCCGTGGATTGAGGAACGCGGCGACAGTGTGCAGCTCGCCGAGCTGACCTCCGAGTATGGCCGCCGGCGCGCGGCAGACCCTCGGCTGGACGATGTGCGCTTCCCCAACACGCGTCTGCCCCTCGTTGCCAAGCAGGGGCATCAGTTGACGCAGATGTACTACGCGCGGCAGGGCATTATCACGCGCGAGATGGAGTATATCGCCATTCGCGAGCGCATGAACTGCGAGCAGATGGGCATCGAGAGCCACATCACGCCCGAATTTGTGAGGCAGGAGGTGGCTGCGGGGCGCGCCGCCATTCCGGCGAACATCAACCACCCCGAAGCGGAGCCGATGATAATAGGTCGCAACTTCCTCGTCAAGATTAACACCAATATCGGCAACTCGGCCACCTCTTCCGGCATAGATGAGGAAATAGAGAAAGCTATATGGAGCTGCAAGTGGGGCGGCGACACATTGATGGACCTCTCCACTGGCGAGAATATCCACGAAACGCGCGAGTGGATAATCCGTAACTGCCCTGTGCCTGTGGGTACTGTGCCTATCTACCAAGCTTTGGAGAAAGTGGGCGGCAATGCGATGGAGCTGGACTGGAATATGTTCCGCGACACGCTCATCGAGCAGTGCGAGCAGGGTGTTGACTACTTTACTATCCACTGCGGCATACGGCTGAAGAACATACCCTACTCGCAGGAGCGCCTTACGGGCATGGTGAGCCGTGGCGGCAGCATTATCTCCGAGTGGTGTGTGCGCCACAACGAGGAAAACTTCCTCTACCGGCATTTTGACGACATCTGCGACATCTGTGCGCGCTATGATGTGGCTCTTTCCTTGGGCGACGGCTTGCGTCCGGGTTCCACTCACGACGCTAACGACCGCGCCCAGTTCGCCGAGCTCGACACGATGGGCGAATTGGTGGAGCACGCGTGGGCAAAGAATGTGCAGGCCTTTATCGAAGGTCCCGGGCATGTGCCTATGGACAAGATACGCGCCAATATGGATCGCCAGCTCGACAAATGCCACGAAGCCCCCTTCTATACGCTCGGCCCCCTCGTTACCGACATCGCCCCGGGCTACGATCATATCACTTCCGCCATCGGTGCGGCCATGATAGGCTGGTATGGCACCGCCATGCTCTGCTATGTTACCCCCAAGGAGCACCTCGGCCTGCCCGACCGCGACGATGTGCGCGCCGGTGTGGTGGCTTACAAGATTGCCGCCCACGCGGCTGACCTCGCCAAGCACCACCCGGGGGCGCAGCTGCGCGATAATGCGCTGAGCAAGGCGCGTTACGACTTCCGCTGGAAGGATCAGTTCAACCTTGCCCTCGATCCGGAACGCGCCATGGAGTATTATCGCCAGAGCCATGTGGTTGGCGGCGAGTTCTGCACCATGTGCGGCCCTAACTTCTGCGCAATGCGTATTTCCCACCGCCTGACGGAGGCGTGCCGTGAGCAAAGTGGCAAGACAGATGCCTAATCTGAGGAGCCTGATACTGCCTTTGGCGATTATGGCAGGTATTGCCGGTTATTTCGGCTATGTTGCAATACCTGCCCTCGACAATACTCACCGCGCGGTGCTTGAAGCGGTGAGCGTGGCTCAGCCTTTGCTGATTTTCGCTATGCTGTTCATCACTTTTTGTAGGGTCAAACTGCGGGAGTTGCGCCCTGCCAAGTGGCATTGGCCGACGTTGCTGATGCAGGTGGGGGTGTTTGTGGCCGGTGCGGCAGTGATAAATCTGTGTTCGAGTCTCAATGTTGCCGGCGCGGCGTTCAACGACATCGCCGAGAGCTTCCTTATCTGCATGATATGCCCCACGGCCACGGCTGCCGCTGTGGTTACTTACAAGCTCGGCGGCAATACTGCCACGCTGACGGCTTATACCATACTGATTAACCTCGCTGTGTCGCTCGTCGTTCCGCTAACGGTGCCGCTGCTTCACACTGCGGTGCATATAGATGCGCCTGCCGTATTTCCGTCAGCCCCATTCCTCAATTACTCATTATATATAATAATAAAAGTGTTCCCATTGCTCATCGGACCGTTGGTGCTGGCTGTGGTGGCGCGCAAACTTTGTCCGCGCTTCACGAGCATGGTGGCCGCTGTGCCGGACTTGGCGTTCTATTTGTGGGCAATATCGCTGATGCTGGCGATTGCCGTTAGCGTCAAGGCGTTAGTTCACAGCAGGGCGTCGCTCTTCCTTATCGTCGGCATTGCTGTCGCCTCGGCTATTGCCTGCACTTTGCAGTTCGCCTTCGGGCGTATGGTGGGACGCCGCTACAATGACCCCGTCAGTGCCGCACAAGCCTGCGGGCAGAAGAACACTGTGCTCGCCATCTGGCTCGGTTATTCGTTTTTCAGCCCTGTTACCGCCATAGCCGGCGGCTTTTACTCTATCTGGCACAATGTTTACAACAGCTGGCAGCTTGCAAGAAGAAAAAACGAGGATAATTGAAAAATTTTCGGAAATAATTTTGGTAGTTTCGGAAATGTTGTTACCTTTGCACTCGCATTCAGTGAGATGCGGACTGGAAGTTTGGGTGAGTGGCTTAAACCAGCAGTTTGCTAAACTGCCGTGCGGGTAACCGTACCAGGAGTTCGAATCTCCTAGCTTCCGCAAGGAAAAACAGTATGTCGGTCAAGAGAGACCGGACATGAGGGAAAAAGATAATGGCGCTTTCATCTAGTGGTTAGGATACCGGCCTCTCACGCCGGGTACACGGGTTCGAGTCCCGTAGGCGCTACAAAAGTGTTGAAAGTGATGGTCGAGGTTTGAGATTTGACGATGTTTGTAAAAACGGCGCGAATCTCAAACCTCAATTCTTCGCTCTCGGACACTACCTGCGCAAGGGCCAGACTGGATTTGACAGCGAGGCTAAGAGGTGTGTAAGCATGCAGTGTGTTGTTAGTGGCCACTCTAAACGCAACTATCAGAAATTTATCTGGCGAAAACAACTACGCTCTCGCTGCATAGTCTGAAGTATAGTAGGACTGCTTTATTCCGCGCACAGTGTGCGGAACGAGATGTCGCTCAGTCGCTCTTGCTCCGAAGCGTATTGACACAGCGGCACAGCAAATCGGAGATAGCTGACGCAAGCCCCGTTACGGCAGCGAAATTCTAAGGGGATATGTCCGGTAGTTGGCGGTCAGGCTCCGGCTGACGGGCAGACAATCAAAGCTTGACTAAGCATGTAGAAAGCGCATGGCTTCTTCGTTTGGACGGGAGTTCGATTCTCCCCTGGTCCACGGGCTAACGCATAAAGGCGACCGCTGAAAGGTCGCCTTTATTGATAAAAGTGATGCTTTGCAGTTGCTTCCATACAGTGCCGTTGGCATAATCTGGCAGTTGGTCGGTGTTTTCTTTTTGTTGTGGTGCAAAAGAGGTTTTTTTGAAATTTATTTTATAATTTTGCTTACCAAATATATAAATAAGGTAGAGATGGCTAACAAAATCAATGCTGATGCGCATCAGCCTGAGACCGCGGCGTGTTTGCCCGAGAATGCTATGCGTCCGCTTAATGAGGGCGAAGTGTATGAACCGCTGATGAATGCTGCCAGCCGACCGCGCGAAGTAACGCCTTGGTCGGTAACTTGGGGCTTGTTGATGGCTGTTTTGTTCAGCGCGGCAGCGGCTTACTTGGGGTTGAAGGTCGGTCAGGTGTTTGAGGCGGCTATCCCGATCGCTATTATCGCCGTTGGTTTGTCCAGCGCTACTAAAAGGAAAGGCGCGCTGGGCGAAAATGTAATGATCCAGAGCATTGGTGCTTGTTCCGGCATGATTGTGGCCGGCGCCATCTTCACATTGCCGGCAATCTACATCTTACAAGCAAAGTATCCCGACATTACCGTCAACTTCCTCGAGGTTTTTATCGCCTCGCTGCTCGGAGGAGTGCTCGGCATATTGTTTCTTATCCCGTTCCGCAAGTATTTCGTCAAGGATATGCACGGAAAGTATCCCTTCCCCGAAGCTACTGCCGGCACGCAGGTGCTTATCTCCGGCGAGAAGGGCGGTCAGGGTGCCAAGCCCCTGCTTTTGGCTGGTCTCGTGGGCGGTCTGTACGACTTTGTGGTCGCAACCTTCGGCCTTTGGAATGAAAATTTCACCTCGCGCGCCCTTCTCTGGGGTGACGCGATTGCAGAGCGTTTTAAGCTCGTCTTTAAAATGAACACCGGCGCGGCTGTACTTGGTATGGGCTACATTGTAGGTCTCAAATACGCCTTTATTATTTGCTTAGGTTCGATTGCGGTTTGGTGGTTGATTATTCCGGGAATCGCGATCGCGTTTCCGGAAATGAGCATCGGCGATGGAATAATCGCTGCGGAGGCGAGCCCAGAGCAGCTCTTCAAGTACGCAAAGTCCATCGGCATTGGCGGCATCGCGATGGCTGGAATTATTGGAATTATCAAGAGTTGGGGAATAATCAGAGGCGCAGTAGGATTGGCCAGCCGCGAATTAAAAGGCACGCAAAAGGCGTCTGTTTCCGCCACGGAACGCACACAAAAGGACTTGCCAATGAAAGTAGTCGCCTTGGGAGCTGTCGCTACAATCTTGGTTACTTTTCTTTTCTTCCAGTTTGGTGTAATGGGCGGCGCGTGGCTGTTCAGTATTACGGCGATTTTGATTGTTACGATTATCGCATTTTTGTTTACTACCGTGGCGGCGAACGCAATCGCGATCGTGGGCAGCAATCCGGTTAGCGGAATGACGCTAATGACCTTGATTGTGGCTTCAGTCGTGATGGTCGGTGTAGGATTGAGGGGCACGAGCGGAATGGTCGCCGCGCTGATTATGGGAGGCGTGGTCTGCACGGCTCTAAGCACGGCGGGAGCGTTCATTACAGACTTAAAGACGGGCTATTGGTTGGGCTCGACTCCACAGAAGCAGGAGACATGGAAGTTTCTCGGCACCTTGGTCAGCGCAGTAACGGTAGCAGGCGTGATAATGATATTGAACAAGACTTACGGTTTCACCTCAGGTCAGCTCGCAGCGCCGCAGGCGAATGCAATGGCGGCGGTAATCGAGCCATTGATGAGCGGCGAGGGCGCACCGTGGTTGCTTTATGGCATCGGAGCCTTGATTGCAATAGTATTAACATTCTGCAAGGTTCCGGCACTGGCCTTTGCGTTGGGAATGTTCATCCCGCTGGAGCTTAACCTGCCGTTGCTGGCAGGCGGCGCGATCAATTGGTTTGTAAGCACGCGCTCCAAGGATAAAGAGGTCAACCGCCAGCGCTCAGAGAAGGGCACATTGATTGCAAGCGGCTTCATAGCCGGCGGAGCGCTGATGGGCGTGGTCAGTGCGGCCTTGCGCTTTGGCGGAATCCAGTTCGACTACGACCAATGGTGGTCCAATCCGCTCAGCGAGCTGTTGGCATTGGGAATGTTCTGCATCATAATTATCTATATGATTATGGCGAGCCGCGAAAAGAAGTAGCACCTATATAAATTAACGACGATGGAAATAAAAGAATACATAAAGCAGAACGAAAAGCGCATCTTGGACGAGCTTTTCAGCTTGATAAGGATACCGAGCATCAGCGCGATGCAGGAACACAAGCCCGACATGATGCGATGCGCCGAGCGCTGGAAAGAATTACTGTTGGAGGCAGGAGCAGACAGGGCAGAGATTATGCCGAGTGCCGGCAACCCCCTTGTTTATGCCGAGAAGCATGTGAGCGATGATGCCAAGACCATACTAATCTACGCCCATTACGATGTGATGCCCGTCGAGCCGTTAGAGTTGTGGCACTCCGCTCCATTCGAGCCCGAGGTGCGCGACGGACATATCTGGGCACGCGGAGCAGATGACGACAAGGGGCAGTCCATGATACAGGTCAAGGCATTTGAATACATGGTCAAGGAAGGTTTGCTCCGCAATAATGTCAAGTTCATCTTCGAGGGCGAAGAGGAAATCGGCAGCCCCAGCCTTAACGCTTTTCTCAAAGAACATAAAGACCTCCTCAAGGCAGACATTATCCTCGTCAGCGACACAAGTATGCTCGGCGCCGATTTGCCCTCCCTCACCACAGGACTCAGGGGTCTCGCCTATTGGGAAATAGAGGTTACCGGCCCTAATCGCGACCTCCACTCCGGCCATTTTGGCGGCGCGGTGGCAAATCCTATCAATGTACTGTGCCGAATGCTCGCCGATTTGCAAGATAATGACGGCCGCATCACCGTGCCGGGCTTCTACGACGATGTGTTGCCCGTGCCGCAGGCAGAGCGCGACATGATTGCCCAAATTCCCTTCGACGAAGCCAAGTATAAAGCCGCCATCGGCGTTAAGGCACTCAAGGGCGAGACAGGTTACACCACTCTTGAGCGCAATAGCTGCCGTCCCTCGTTCGATATTTGCGGCATCTGGGGCGGATATATCGGCGAGGGCGCCAAGACAGTGCTGCCCTCCAAGGCGTATGCCAAGGTCAGCTGTCGCCTTGTCGCCAATCAGAATCATGAAAAGGTCTCGCAGCAATTTATTGACCATCTCAACTCAGTTACTCCCGACTATGTTACACTGAAAGTTACTCCGCTGCACGGCGGCGAGGGCTATGTCTGTCCTATAGACCTGCCCGCCTACAAAGCAGCCGAGAAAGGCTTTGCCAAAGCCTTCGGCAAGCAGCCGTTAGCCGTGCGCAGAGGAGGAAGTATCCCCATTATCAGCGATTTCGAGCAGATTCTGGGAGTGAAAACCGTGCTCATGGGCTTCGGTCTCGAGAGCAACGCCATTCATTCCCCCAACGAGAACATTCCCCTCGACATACTGCGCCGAGGCATCGAGGCTGTAGTGGAGTTCCACAAGTGCTATTGTTAAAAGATTGCAGACTTCGTTTATGCCGGACAACAGAAACAACCAACGCAGCACAGCCGCCAACGCCGCCAGCTCGCTGCTCACCCATTTGCCCCCGCAGGCGATAGAATTGGAGAGGTCGGTGCTCGGTTCGCTGATGGTAGACCGCGCAGGCTATGACCTCGTAACGGATATACTCTCTCCCGACAGTTTCTACGACAAGAAACACCAGCTCATCTACGAGGCAATCCGAGATTTGGCCTCCGACGACAAACCTTTCGACGCCCTCTCCGTCAAGACACGCTTAGAGCAGACAGGTAAGTTCAAGGACGCAGGGCAGATGGTCTACCTCGCCGACCTGTTGCGCGAGGCCACCGGCTCGGCAGGCATTCGCTATCACTCCGAAATCATCGCGGAGAAGCATATACGCCGCCAACTCATCACCGCTTCCAGCGAGATGCAGACTCAGGCTTTCGACGAAACGATAACTTCCGCCGAACTGCTCAACGCGGCGCAGGCCAACCTTTATAAAATAAACCAGAGCAGCCAGCACAAGGATTTCACGCAAATCAATCCCGTTGTCGACAAAGTCTATGCCGACATACAGGAGGCCGCCAAGCTCAAGGGCGGACTGAGCGGCGTGCCCACCCTCTTCCATAAGCTCGACTCCATCACCAGTGGCTGGCAGAAGTCAGATCTTATCATTATCGCTGCGCGTCCGGCTATGGGCAAGACAGCGTTCGCCCTCTCCATGGCGCGTAATATAGCTATCAGCCAGCGCCGTCCTCTCGCATTCTTCAGCTTGGAGATGAGCAACGACCAGTTGGTCAAGCGTCTCGTGTCGAATGTCTGCGAAATACCGGCAGACAAAATCCGCAGCGGCAATCTTCAGCCCTACGAGTGGACGCAGCTCGACGCCAAGATAGCAGAGCTGAAGGACGCGCCGCTCTATGTAGACGACACCTCGTCGCTCTCCGTCTTCGAGCTGCGCACCAAGGCTCGCCGCCTTGTGAGTGAGCACAAGGTCGAAATTATTATGATAGACTATTTGCAGTTGATGACTGCTTCCGGCTCGGGAGTCCGCTTCGGCAACCGACAGGAGGAGGTCTCCACCATCAGTCGCTCCCTCAAGGGATTGGCAAAGGAGCTCCAAGTGCCGATTATCGCCCTGTCGCAGGTGAACCGCGAGGTAGCCAAGCGCGAGGGCGAGGAGGCCAAGCGTCCGCAGCTCAGCGACCTGCGCGAGTCGGGTGCTATCGAGCAGGATGCCGACATCGTATGCTTCCTGCACCGCCCCGAGTACTATAAAATCTATCAGTCGGCAGACAATACGCAGGACTATCGCGGCAAAGCCGAGTTTATCATAGCCAAGCATCGTAATGGTGCGCTCGACATCGTGCAACTCCGCTTCAAGCCCGAGCTTACGCGCTTCATGAACCTCGACGATTATTCCGACACCGGTGGCGGCGGAGCTTTGCGAGCCCACTCGCGCCATAATGCCGACGGCAATGCTGCTCCGCCCGATGCCCCTGTTGGATTACCGCCGGAATTCGGAGGGGGGAGCCTTCCGGGCGGAGGCAACAATCCGTTTGAAGGAACTCACGACCCTCTCGGCGGTTCTCTCGACCAGAATGTCCCCTTCTGACAGCTTATATCTTTTCATAACCATAGCTCTTGCAGTCATGTCGCTCGACATGACTGCTTTTTTTAGTCCCACTGCCTTATGAAATCTCGCTCTTCCTGCACCGAACCTCGTCAAAATCCAATTTTTTAGCCTTCGCACACGATTTTTGGGCCTCCGCGTTTGTTTTTTCATCGTGAAACTTTAAAAATTCCTATAAGAATTTTTAAAAAACCTTATAAGAATTTCCGGGAATTT
>JAFLUU010000091.1 GCA_022508585.1 Prevotellaceae bacterium
TTAGAAATTCTTATATGAATTTTTAAAGTTTCACGATGAAAAAACAAACGCCGAGACCCAAAAATCGCGCGCGGAGGTCTTTTGTGCGAACTTTGACGGGGTTAGGTGCAATGTAAAGGTGGTAAGGTAAAATGTCGACGATGTTAGGTACGATAGGGTGGGTGGTAGGGTGTCCTGTCTAAGGGTATTGAAAAGGGTGGCGCATGTATCGAAAAAGGCTTGCGGAGCAAAGAAAAAACTTCAAAAGTTTGGCCAACAAAAACAAAAACATTACCTTTGCTCTCGATTTCAATCTGCGCGGTGGCCGCCGCAATAAGGTGTAGCCCCCATTACTTCACACTATTGGAGCGCACGCTTGAGATTATTCCAAAACAGATTTATTCTTACAAACACGACATTACGATAGCTGCAACTATGCTTGCAGAGCGTGTGTTCAAACTTTTTTATATGCCTAACTTCAAACTTGAGGAACTGCTTGCCAAGAGCGACGCTGAGATACGCTCTATTGCGCAGACGCTGGGTATTGCTCCCAACTCTACCGACACGCGGCAGGACATTGCTTACATGATTATAGACGAACAGGCTGTGCAGAACGCGCAGAGCGTTGGTGCGCCGCGCCGCACCAAGCGTCCACGCATCGGCGAGACGGTGGCTAAGTCTGCTGGGAAGAAAAAGGTGGCACCGACGGCTACTGCTGTCAGCGAGCCGAAGAGTGAGCCTGCGCCGAAGGCTGATGCGCCTGCCGACGCTGCGCCGGTGCAGGCCGAGGCCGAGGTACAGTCGGCGCCTAAGCGCCGTGGTCGTCCACGTAAGGATGCTACGGCTGAGGTTGCCAAGCCTGCTGTTGCGGAGGAGGCTCCTGCGCAGCCTGCTGAGCCTAAGCGTCGCGGTCGTCCGCGCAAGAATGCCCAGCCTGTTGCTGAAGCGCCGGCTGAGGTTGCGTCGCTGTTTGACGAAGAGCAGCCTGCTGCCGCTCCGGTGGCTGCTGATGAGCCTGCGCCTGCTGAAGAGCAGCCTGTGAAGGCTGCTGCGGAGGAGGAGAGCGACTTTATTATCTTGCAGGATATTCCTGCGCCTGAGCTGATCGACCAAATTCTCAGTGAGTCGCCGCATCTGGCGGCGAATGCGCAGCCTTCTGCCCGCCGCGTGCAGGAGAGTGCTCCGATGGCGGCGCATCAGCTCGCTCCGGCAGTGCCTGCTGAACGCAAGGGCAGCTATTCCGGCGGTCGCGACGCGAGTACGCCTTATGACTTCGGCGAGGCAATCATCGGTTCGGGTGTTCTGGAGATTACTCCCGAGGGTCAGGGTTTTCTGCGCTCGGCTGACTACAATTATCTCACTTCGCCAGACGACATCTTTGTGCCTCCGCAGGTGATTAAGGCGCACGGGCTCAAGATGGGCGACGTGGTGGAGGGGCCTTTGCGTGCTCCGCGTGAGAACGAGAGGGTCTTCACCTTGATGCGCGTGGCTAAAATCAATGGGCTTGCGCCGGATAAGGTGCGCGACCGCTTGGCGTTCGAGCATCTCACGCCTTTGTTTCCTAACGAGAAGTTCCGCCTTTGCAAGGGCGACAGTTCTGACTCGCTTTCGGCTCGTGTGGTCGACCTCTTCGCGCCTATCGGCAAGGGGCAGCGCGCGCTGCTCGTGGCGCAGCCCAAGACGGGTAAGACTATGCTGATGAAGAGCATTGCCAACGCTATTGCGGCTAATCACCCCGAGGCGTATCTGATGATGCTGCTCATCGACGAACGCCCCGAGGAGGTTACTGATATGGCGCGCACGGTTAAGGCTGAGGTTATCGCGTCTACGTTCGATGAGCCGGCGAGTAATCACGTCCGCATTGCGGGTATAGTTCTGGAGAAGGCTAAACGAATGGTGGAGTGCGGCCATGATGTGGTGATTTTCCTCGATTCGATCACGCGTCTCGCTCGTGCGTACAACACTGTGGCGCCTGCCAGCGGCAAGATACTCACCGGTGGCGTCGATGCCAACGCTTTGCAAAAGCCTAAGCGTTTCTTCGGCGCGGCGCGCAACATTGAGGGCGGCGGTTCGCTGACTATCATCGCTACGGCGCTCATCGACACCGGCAGCCGCATGGACGAGGTTATCTTCGAGGAGTTTAAGGGTACGGGCAACATGGAACTGCAGCTTGACCGCACGCTGAGCAACAAGCGCATCTTCCCTGCGGTCAACTGTGTGGCCTCAAGCACTCGCCGCGACGACTTGCTGCACGACAAGAGGACGCTCGACCGCATGTGGGTGCTGCGTAATCATATTGCCGAGATGACTGCTATGGAGGCGATGAACGTTATAAAGGATCGCATGGAGCGTTCTAAGAATAATGAGGAGTTTCTGCTTGCGATGAACTCTTAGAATTGTCTTTTCTACGACATACATTAAGCGGGGGCGACCGATTGGTTGCCCCCGCTTAATATATGAATTGCTTTTAGAGCAGGAAACGGAAGATGTCGTTGCCTATGGCGTAAACCATGAGGGCAAGCAGAATGGCCATGCCGATCATCTGGGCGCGCTCCTGGAACTTGACGCTGAACTTGCGGCGGAACACCATCTCCAGAAGCAGGAACAGGGCGTGGCCGCCGTCTAACGCCGGAATGGGCAGTATGTTCATGAAGGCCAGAATGATGCTGATAAAGGCGGTGAGGCTCCAGAATTGCTGCCAGTCCCAAGTGGTTGGGAACATACTGCCAATGGCTCCGAATGAGCCGACACTTTTTGCGCCTTCCTTAGTAAAGATGTATTTGAGGTCGCTTACGTATCCGCTGAAGACACTAATTCCGTGCTTCATGCCGGCGGGTATGGATTCTATTAGGCCATACTCTTTCGTCACGGGCTTATAATATCGCAGTGGATAGGTTCTGCCGATGCCCATCTGCAGATTGCTGTTAAGGATGAGGGTAACGGTATCTAAGGTGGCGGCTTCTGTCTCCGGCTGATGGGCAACGACGATTTGCACGGTACATTTGCGCAGTGAGTCGTTGGTAGTTGCTCCTTCAAGGCTGCGACTGAGTCGGTTGATAGCGCTGTCGTAGTCCGCCCAGCTGTCTATGGGTGTGTTGTTGAAAGCAATGATGCGGTCGCCCTTGGTTATGCTTGTTTTCGCAGCGGCCATATCGGGCATGACAGTGTCAACCACACTCGGCAGGTAGAGTGTTAAGAATGGTCTGTCGCCTTGCAGCATATTGAGCAGGCTTAGGCCACCGTCGGGCATGGTGATGCTTACCTCTTTGCCGTTGCGCAGGACGTCGACGGTGTGAGCTGTGGAGATAGAGCGCAGTACATCGGAGTTAAAGTCGCGGAATGTCTTCCCGTCAGCGGCGATAGGTATGTCGCCGTCGCGAAAACCGATAGCTTTGGCTTCCTTGCTGAAAGTGAAGCCCATATTCATGTCGCGAATGGGGATATAAGTCTCGCCCCAAGTGAAGAGTATGGCCGAGTAGATGAATAAAGCTAAAATGAAGTTGACGAATACTCCGCCCAGCATCACTAAGAGGCGCTGCCACGCGGGCTTGGTGCGGAATTCCCACGGCTGTGGCGGCAGTTTCATCTGCTCGCGATCCATCGACTCGTCGATCATGCCGGCTATCTTCACGTATCCGCCCAATGGGATCCACCCGATGCCATATTCGGTGCCGGAATAGAGATAGTTGCCCTTGTCGTTTTTCTGTAAGGGCTTCTTTCCCCATAGTTTGCGCCACCATTTGGAGTATGTGCTGAATAAATGGAACTTATAGTCGAAGAATAGGAAAAATTTCTCGACGCGAATGCCGAAAATCTTGGCTAAAACGAAGTGGCCGCCCTCGTGAAGGATTATCAAGATGGAGAGACAGAGTATGAGCTGCGCGGCTCGTATCAGAAAGATGTCCATATTGTTATAAATAATAGATTTCTAATGTTTAGTCGTGAGTATAAAATATTTATTGGTAGGAGATAAGTATCTCATTGGCGACATTGCGGCTTTCGCGATCGGTCAAAAGCAATGTTTCAAGCGTTGGAGCCGCTTCAAAGTCGATGCGTTGCATGGTTTGCTCGATAATTTCGCTGATTTGCGGGAACTTTATCCGATTTTCGCGGAAGGCAAGGTTGCAGACCTCGTTGGCAGCGTTGAGAACGCAGGGCATATTGCCGCCACGACCGATGGCTTCGTAAGCAAGCGCGAGACAAGGGAAACGATTGAGGTCGGGGCGCTCGAAAGTGAGGGCGCCGATGGCAAAAAGGTCGAGGCGAGCGCCGGAAAGGTCGAGCCTGTCAGGGAAACTGAGGGCGTACTGTATCGGTAGCCGCATGTCGGGCAAACCAAGCTGCGCCTTAACCGAGCCATCGCGCATCTGCACTGCACTATGCACGATGCTTTGCGGATGAATGAGCACCTCAATTTTGTCCGGCTCAACGCCAAATAGCCATTTGGCCTCAATCACTTCAAAACCCTTGTTCATCATCGTGGCAGAGTCGATGGTAATTTTGTCACCCATCTGCCAAGTGGGGTGTTGGAGGGCATCTTTGGCAGTAACATCGGCCAACGCAGCACTATCCAGCAGACGGAAGGGTCCACCGCTGGCAGTGAGGAGCAGTTTGTCGATGTTTCCGGGATTTTCGCCCACCAGACATTGGGAAATGGCGCTGTGTTCGCTGTCAACAGGCAGTATCGGCGCATTATTCTCGACGGAAAGTGCGGTAATCAGCTCGCCGGCGACCACAAGAGTCTCTTTATTGGCTAAAGCAATCTGCTTGCCGGCCTTAAGGGCGGCAATCGTGGGCTCAAGACCGCTGAAACCGACCGTAGCAGTTACCACCGTGTCGATACAGTCCATCTGAACCACATCAACGAGGGCTTTGGTGCCACAAAAGACCTTGACAGTCTTATTTGCAAGCCCCTCGCGTACTTTATTATATAGTGTCTCGTCGGCAATAACCACCGCGTCGGGCTCAAAGCGGATTGCTTGTTCGATAAGCGCGTCGGCCTGCTTGAAAGCAGTGAGTACACGCACTTCATAAAGGTCGGGATGCTCCGAAACAACCTGTAGCGTTTGCGTACCTATGGAGCCGGTGGAGCCAAGAATGGCGAGGCGTTTTTTCATCTCGATATTAAATGTTCAAAGTTCAAGAATGCCGTTCGGAAGGTCGAGCGTAATCGCGCGATTGTTGACATCAAGCGAGTTTACGAGGTCGGGGTGTACAGGGAGCACGATTTCCTTGCCTTCAGGCGTGCGAATAGACAGCAGAATGTTGGCAGAGCTGTCGTCAACATCAATCACTCTGCCTAATTTGCCGCTCTTGCTGTCGCTAACCTCGAAGCCGGTGAGCATTTGCCACGAGGCAAGCTCACGACGCTCCTCCGTTATAGCGGATTTGGGGTAAAAGACGGAAGTATTCTGTATCAGTTGGACGGAATCTTTGTCGTCGTAGCCTTCAAACTTGACAGAAGCCAACTCATCGTTGCGCACCTGCCAGTCTTCCACGAAGAACGGGACTAAAAGACCGTCGATTTCAAGCACAAGATAATCGCAGCCGTCAGAAGTGAAGATGTCGTCGGTGTAATACATGTCGACATAGCCCTTAAGGCCGTGTGCGCCGGTCAGCCGACCGATTTGGAATACTTCTTCGTGGCGTATCATGTCAGTTTGCGTGGCGTGTTAAACCCGTGTGATGCGAGCGCCGAGTGCATTGAGGCGCTCTTCGATGTTTTCGTAGCCACGGTCGATTTGTTCAACGTTGTCGATGCGGCTGACACCCTCGGCGCTCATAGCAGCGATGAGCAGGGCGATGCCGGCGCGTATGTCGGGCGAAGCCATGCGGCGGGCGCGGAGGCGATGCTCGTTGTCGAGGCCTGCAACCACCGCACGGTGGGGGTCGCAAAGGATAATCTGCGCTCCCATGTCGATAAGGCGGTCGACAAAGAAGAGTCGGCTTTCAAACATCTTCTGGTGGAAGAGCACAGTGCCCTTGGCCTGTGTCGCAACAACGATAAGCACGCTCAGAAGGTCGGGCGTAAGTCCCGGCCACGGCGCGTCGTCGATAGTCATGAAGGAGCCGTCGAGGAAAGTCTCTATCTGATAGTGCTCTTGCTCGGGAATGCGGATATAATCGCTGCCTAACTCGAGCTGAATGCCGAGCCGCCGGAAAGCTTTGGGGATAATGCCGAGCTCACTGACGCAGATGTCGCGAATAGTGAGGCCGCCGCCCAACATTGCCGACATGCCGATGAAGCTACCCACCTCTATTATGTCGGCACTCACCTTGTGGTCAGCCCCATTGAGGGCATCGACGCCCTCAATCGTGAGCAGGTTGGAAGAGATGCCGCTAATCTTGGCACCCATCTTGTTGAGCATACGGCAAAGCTGCTGTATGTACGGCTCGCAGGCCGCGTTGTATATCGTAGTGGTGCCCTTGGCCAGCACTGCAGCCATGATGATGTTGGCAGTGCCCGTAACCGAGGCCTCATCGAGTATCATGTCGGCACTATGCAGCCTCTCGGCGCTCAGAGTGTAGCGTGAGTTCTCCGTATCCATGTCGAGCTTTGCGCCAAGCTGCAGCATACCGTAGAGATGCGTGTCCACGCGGCGGCGACCAATCTTGTCGCCTCCGGGTTTGGCGAGCACGGCGCTGCCGCAGCGCGCTAAGAGAGGCCCAACAAGCATCACGCTGCCGCGCAGGGTGGCGCACTGGTGCATAAAGTCCTCGCTGTGGGCATAATCGGGGTTGATGTCGCGAGCCCGGAAGACGAACTCGCCCTTACCCTCGCGCTTGACGTCGACACCGAGGTCGCGCAGCAACTCGATGAGGTGGAGCACGTCGATAATCTCGGGCACATTGCTTATATGCACCGCCTCGCTTGTCAGCAAAGTCGCGCATATCACCTCCAGAGCCTCATTCTTGGCACCTTGCGGCGTTATGTCGCCCTGTAAGCGGTGGCCACCTTCTATAAGGAATGATGCCATATTACTTTTTCTTCTTCTTAAAGTTAGCACTCTTGCCGCCGGCGCGTGCTGTCGCCACAGCGTTGTCTAAAACCTGCGGTTCGAGGGACAGTTGCACCTTGCCTTCGGTCAGTTCGCTGAGGTCAGCGGCTAATTTGGCCGGAGTGAGGACATTATCGTTCCATGTGGCAAGGCTTTTGGCCATCTGCTCCACCACTATCTCCGTGGCCTGTTGCTGTTGGTCGCCTTCGGCCATAGAGGTGAGGGCGTGAATGCTCTCTTCCAAGATGTGGCCGTAATGACGGTAGGTGATTTTCTTGCCCGGGTAGTCGAGGTGGGGGTGCTCCCTGTTGCTCTCTACAAGAACGTTGATAGGGTAGGGCGAACTCACGTCGAGCTTATAGCCGGAGATGAGGGCAAGATGATCCCAGAGCATACGCTCGAAATCCTCAGTCCCATTTTGTTGCGGAAAGATGCCGGCCATAATGCTGATGATGCTCTCGGCGCATCGTTGCCTCTCGTCGCGGTCGGCAATGGTGAGCGCATAGTCCACCATCTTCTGCACATTGCGCCCATACTCGGGCAGCGTCAGCTTAGGCCTCTCGGTATTGTAGTCCATATCGAAGTCAGTGTTAGTAGTCGTTACGCGTTGTTATGATTTGGTCTGCGGCAAGAGCGATTTCGACTTGCCGGCCACAAAATCCTTGAGATAAAACGGCTCGAAGTAGGCTGTGTCTTCAAAACGCCCCTGATAGAACGCTTTCTCCGCCAGCGGCATCATGTTTTTAGCTATAGGCTCGATGCTATCCACCCACACGGCGTTGGGATGAGTGATAACCTCCTTGCACTTCGCCGCGCCATTGCCGAAAAACATCACCTTCCGTGCGGCAAGCTCGCTCTGCAAGCTCTGCTCGTCCACAATCATCGGTGCCACCTCGCTCTTGAGGTGCAGCGCGCGGTCGTAGAGGGCGGTATAGACCTCCATACGGCGCGCGTCGAGCATCGGGCAGAGGCGAATGTCGGCCTCCGGCTCGCTTTCGCACAGCGCAAAGAACCTATCCCCCAGCAGCACCGGCACACACAGCAGCTCCAAGGTGGGAATGCCTATCAGCTTCAGCCCGCGCCCGTAGCAAAGCCCCTTGGCAGTGCTCACGCCGATGCGCAAGCCCGTGTAGGAGCCCGGCCCCGCGCTCACAGCCACAGCGTCGAGCCTCACACCCTCGGCGTCGGCCGCCTTCACGGCATCTTCCACCATCGGGGCGAGCGACTTGGCGTGATTGGGGCCCTCTCTGTCCTCACGCTCCAACACTATCTGCCCGTCGCGGCTCAGCGCAACACTGCAAATGTTGGTGGAAGTCTCTATATGCAGAATGTTAGCCATATCTCAGATGCCTATTCCTTGCGCTTCACGAAGCGCTTGCCGTTCCAGTCGTAAAAAATGCTGTGTGCGGAAGTGTTGGTGCTCATCTCCAAGTGTGCAGTGTGGTCGCCCACGACAGTGATGCCTATGCGCAGCAGCTCCACGCGCAGCGGATTGGCAGCCACCTTCTGCTCGTCGTGTCCAAAGTCGTCGATTTCGGGCAGTTTGACGATTTTCTCTGTCTTAAGCTCGCGCCAACCGGTGTCATAGAACCTGATGTCGCTCGCTTGCTCCGGCGTGTTGAGTGTTCGGATTACGCAAATAGTCGTATCCTTCTTGCCATAGAGCAAAGCCATGCAGGTGTGCACATGATACTCGCTGTCCTCGAACATAGAGAGGAAGTCCTCGGTCAATATGCTCATCGTGCTGTTGCCCTGCCACTTGTTGGGCAGCGCAGTGTGCATACCGCTCAGGCAAATGTCCACCAAATCTCTGCGAGTACCTTCGTCGAGCATCAGCATCAGCTCGTTGGGCATCGAGATGAAGAAGTCCTTTATCTCTCGCGCCTCGCTCCGCTGCGCTGTCGTGCCGAGCAGAGCCAGCATAATCATCAAAATGAAAGAAATCCGTTTCATAAGCGGCAAAGTTACGCAATTTATTCCAATTAACCCCTCTCGCACGCGTATTAAAAGATGTGTAGCTAATCACTAATGCCGTAGGCACCGCGAGCCGGAGCGTTGCTGTCGTGCGAAAGCACGGTGCAACATTCTTGCTAAGGCGATAATGTTGCGTCAATGTCGTCGCCCCTTTGCTTAACCTCCACCTCGCTATACCATATCCCCTCAAAGTTTTACCTATCCTCGTTGAAGTTCGCAGAAAAGGCCTC
>JAFLUU010000092.1 GCA_022508585.1 Prevotellaceae bacterium
TGGCCATGGAGTATGCGCGAATGGTGGGCTCTGTATTGCGACATTTGAGGTCAAGCAGTCCGAACTTCTCCCACGACGGCAGGTATTCGGCGCCGATAGAGTCTTTATCGATGTCTTTATTGTAGTCCATGTCGTACTCCGGAATGCGTATCTGGGCATACGAGCCGGGCACGAAGTCCATGTGTGCGCCCTCGGGCAGAGCCACGATGAATTCCTTGATGAATGTGGCAACATTCTTGTTGCTTACCACCGTACACTCGTATTCCTTTACGCCGAGCACGCTCTCTGATACCTTGACGCTGAGATCTCCCTTGACTTTGCACTGGCAACTCAAGCGCCAGTGGTCTTTTATCTGCTTGCGCGTGAACTGACCTTTCTCGGAGTCGAGTATCTCGCCGCCGCCCTCCACAACTTGACACTTGCACTGGCCGCAAGAACCCTTGCCGCCGCAGGCCGATGCCAAATAGACGCCATTGTCGGCCAGAGTGGAGAGCAAACTGCTACCCTGAGGCACCGACAGCTTCTCCTTGTCGTTAATCGTAATCGTTACATTGCCACTTGGCGAAAGATACTTCTTCGCTACAAGCAAAATGACGACAAGTAGCAAGATGATAACGAGGAATACTCCTATGCTGGCTAAGATAAAGTTAATATCCATTACTTTAACCTATTTTTATATCAGTATTTCTTAATTTTTCTACCTTATTTATATACTCATGCCGCTGAAGCACATAAATGCCATCGCCATTAGTCCCACGGTGATGAATGTTATGCCTAATCCGCGCAGGTTTTTGGGCACATCGGTGTACGCCATCTTCTCGCGGATAGCTGCAAGGCTCACGATTGCCAGCAACCAGCCGATTCCGCTGCCGATTGCATACGCAATGCAGTCGGAAAGGCCACCGATATATTGGGTATTTGTCGGGTCGAGATTGATGCGCTGTTGCATGAAGAGGCTCGCGCCCATAATTGCGCAGTTCACTGCAATAAGCGGCAGGAAGATTCCTAACGCAGCGTAGAGCGAAGGGCTAAAACGCTCGACAATCATCTCCACAAGCTGCACGATTCCCGCAATCACAGCGATAAAAAGGATAAAAGAGAGGTAACTTAGGTCGATGCCCAGCAGTCCGTCGGCAGAGAGCACTTTGGTTTGCAAAAGCCAATCGACCGGAACGGTAACGAGCAGCACAAAAGTAACAGCGATGCCGAGTCCGAACGCCGTCTTGACGCTTTTGCTCACAGCAAGGTAGGAGCACATTCCAAGGAAGAAGGCAAATATCATATTGTCCACGAAAATCGAGCGGACGAAGAGACTAAAAAAATGTTCCATTTCGATATTTATAAAAATGAATATGAGTTTTCTTGGAAAGTCGTGGAGATTTTACTTTTTCCTGTTGTTATATGCGCAATTAGCCCAGATAACGCAACCAACGATGATGAGAGCCATCGCCGGCATGGTCATCATGCCGTTATTCATGTAGCCGTGAGCGTAAAAGGCCTGCGGAATTACGGTAAAGCCGAGGAGGGTTCCGTTTCCGAGCAGCTCGCGGAAAAATGCAACCACAATTAGAATCCATGCGTAGCCGAGGCCGTTGCCAATGCCGTCGAGCAGAGAGGGAATAACCTTCTGCTGCATAGCGAAAGCCTCGAGGCGTCCCATTAAGATGCAGTTGGTGATGATAAGACCGACATAAACGGAAAGCTGCACGCTCACATCGTAGAGAAAAGCCTTGAGAATCATACTTACTATGGTAACGAGCGCCGCAACCACCACAAGCTGAACGATAATGCGGATACGGTTGGGGATAGTCTTGCGCAGGAGGGATATAACCACATTCGCCATAGCCGTAATGACGGTAACGGAGAGTCCCATCACGATGGCGGGCTTCAGTTGCGAGGTAACAGCCAGCGCAGAGCAGATGCCGAGCACTTGCGCAACGATAGGGTTGTTAAGATTGAGGGGCTCGGTGAGCGCAGCCTTATTCTGTTTGGATAGAAAAGCCATTAGCTTTGAACTTTTAAGTTTTAACTTTTAGGTTTTGTGTATAAACCGATGCGTTTAATCCTGCGCGGCGCCGGAATTTCCGTTCAGAATGTGTTGATACTTGCCGAGACTGGATTTTAGCATCTGATCAACGCCGTCGGAGGTGAGGGTAGCGCCGGTAAGCGCGTCGCAACGGTTCTCCGGTTGCAGACCGTCGATTTTTTTGCCGATCTTAACGACGGAAAGAGCCACATCGCCTTGGGCATCGTAGATCTGCTTGCCCTGAAACTGCTGCTGGAAGGGCAGTTCGTTGATCAACGCACCCAGACCTGCCGTCTCGCTCTCATGAGAGAAGTAGGCGCCGTAGATAGTGTTGCCGTCGTCGTTCACTGCCACATAGCCCCAGATTCCACCCCAGAGCCCCATGCCCTTAACAGGCACGACATATTTAGTTTGGCCGTCGACGCTGCAAGTATAATATGTGAGGTCGTCGGTTTTCGCCTCGTCTTTGACAACTTCAGCGTACTTGGCTTCAACATCAGCCTTGTCGAGATCGCGAATGTTGAGGGCGGCCAGTATTTGCGACATCTTGTCGATTTTAACATTGGCCTCGCTTCGGGATTGCAGCGCCTTGCTCACAAAAGCGAGCAGGAAAGCTACTATTACCACCATCAGAGCTGCATAGATGATGATATAGAGATTAGAATTAGTGTTAAGTTTCTTACTCATGACGATAGTGTTTTTAGCTTATCCGTTGGCAATTTTTGCCCTCTTCATGCGGCGGTTGATATTGCGCTGCACGAAGCAATAGTCGATGAGCGGAGCGAATAGATTCATGAACAGAATGGCCAGCATCATGCCCTCGGGGTAGCCCGGGTTGAGCACCCTGACGAGAACGGCGATAACACCGATCAGAAATCCGTAAACATATTTGCCACCCTCGGTGCGAGCGGAGGTAACGGGGTCGGTAGCCATAAAGACTGCGCCGAAGCAGAATCCGCCGAGCACGATATGCTCATACCACTCGATGGGGGTGCTGCCGGCAGCCTGGAACAAAGCCGCAGTCAAGCCGCCGCCCACGAAAACGCTCAGCATGGTCTTCCAGCTGGCGATGCCGGTCCACAGCAACAACACAGCGCCTATGGCAATGGCAATCACGCTGGTCTCACCCACGGAGCCAGGGATCAAACCGACCACCATGTCGCTCAGACTCGCGCTCATCTGGCCGCTACCAGCCTCCGCCAGCGGAGTAGCGCAGGTAACGCTGTCGGGAATGTCCTTGCCGAGCCCGAAAATCGACTCACGAGCCACCCAAACCTCGTCGCCGGTCATCTTACTACTGTAAGAGAAGAATAGGAACGCGCGTGCAACGAGCGCAACATTGAAGATATTCATGCCGGTGCCGCCAAAAATCTCCTTGGCGAAGATAACGGCGAACGCAATAGCCACCGCCATCATCCAAAGCGGGCAGTTGATAGGCAAGATCAGCGGAATGAGGAGACCGGTAACGAGATAACCCTCCTGAATCTCCTCGTGCTTATATTGAGCCACGATAAACTCGACGCCCAAGCCCACCGCATAGCTCACCACAATCTTGGGCAGCAACGCAAGCGCGCCGTAAGCGAACAATTCCCACATCGAGCCCTCTATACCGGCCAGCGCATAGTGCTGATAGCCGATATTGTACATACCAAAGAGCATCGCAGGCAGCAGCGCGATTACCACCATCGACATAATGCGCTTCGAGTCGATAGCATCGTGTATGCTGGCGCCGCTACGGCTCGTGGCGTTGGGCACAAGCAGGAATGTCTCGAAGCCATCGTACACCGAGCGGAAGCTCTTCAGCTTGCCCCCTTCGCTGAACATAGGCCTCGTCTTGTCAAATATACTTTTGATAAAACTCATTGTCGTAACAGTTTTATTATAATTCTTTTCTGAGCAATTCAATACCCTCGCGCACGATGCGTTGCAGCTCCAATTTTGACGAATCCGCAAACTCGGCGACGGCAAAGTCCTCGGGAGCCACCTCATAGATGCCCAGCGCCTCCATACGGTCGAGGTCGCCGGTGAGAATAGCTTTGATAAGGAAACCGCCGTAGATGTCCATAGGCAGATAGCGGTCGTACTCGCCACTCATGATGATGTGGCGTTCGCCGCCCTTGATGCGCGCATCGAGATTGTACTCCTTACGCTTTCCCTGCAGCCAGGTGAAGTAACTGCGGCTGGTGGAGTAGTCGTTAAAGCGCGGCATAATCCAGCCTAACACCTCGTCCTTGTCATCACCCTCGGGAATAGCCGTTACTTCGGTGGCGCGGGCGGAGAGATAAGCGTCTAAGCCGGCGCGAGTGCCCACTAACGGATTGCCATTGATGATGCGCACATGTTCTTGGCTCTTGAGATTGCCCTTAAGCACATTGGCAAGGGAGGCACCGATGAGAGTCCTCACATAATGCGGCTCGGCAATTTCCGAACCTGCCACTGCCACGCAACGGGTGAGGTCGACTTTGCCCTCCAAGAGCAGTTTGCCGATAAAAATCAGCTCCTCGCCGCCTACGGTCCACACCACTTCGCCCTTATTGACGGGAGCGATGTGGTTAATCTGCACGCCGACATTGCCGGAGGGGTTCGGGCCGTCGAACACATACATCGACGCCTTCTCTATAGCAATGTCGAGCTGCCCTTCCTGCTCCTTGCAGATGCTCACGCTGACGGGAGCAATCTTGGAGAGCGCGTCGAGTGCGGCAGACACATATTTCTCGTTGCCTTTGACGATATACGAAAAATCTTGCGCCAGCGGCATCTTGCTAAACAGCGACACAAAGATACCTTTGGGCGTGTCTTCGGGATTAGCCACAATGTCGAACGGACGCTGCTTGATAAAGGCGAACAGACCGCTCTCCAAGAGGAGCGCTTTCAGCTCCTCGCCGCTCATAGAGGCGACATTGCTCACGCTAAACTGCTTGTACTGTTGTTCTGCATCGGCCTCCACATTGACAGAGAGCAGCTTGCGGCGCTCACCTCTGACAATGGCGGACACTTTGCCGCTCACAGGCGATACAACCTTCAGCTCCGGCTGCTCCTTGTTGACCAAGAGTGCATCGCCGGCCTTGACAATGTCTCCCTCCTTGACCACAGGCTTCGGCTTGAAGCCGTTAAAGTCGTCGGGCATCACGGCAAAGGTGCCAACCGCCGCAACTTCGGTCGTATTAAGCGCGGCGCGTCCTTGAAGGTTGATGTCAAGTCCTTTTTTTAGCTTAAATCGTTTTATAATCATGCTGTTTTTGCTTGCTAAAATCGCGGCGAAGTTAAGATTTTTTCACGAAATGCGTGCAAAAATGCGCCAAAATCTCATTAAATATGCACATTCCTGCACGATATGATAAAGCCGCAGCGCAAAATAGCCTTCATTTTCTGTGCTGCGGCTCTATTCCTTGTGCTAAAAGTCGTCTTTCTTACTCCCAACTCTGCTTTATCCAGTGCTTAACATTGTTAGGGTCTTTGTTTGGACTGTAGTCGATGAGCTTATCGCACTTGGCGCTGACAAATTTGCCTATTTTGGTGTTAGCATACTCCGTGGCCACGGTGCGATACATCTCCCAATCGTAGTAAGCCTGCGCCTTGCGTTCCTCGTTGGTGAACATAGCAAAAGCTTTCCCCCTCATCTCTGTCGACTTTCGTCTAATGGCTTCGAGTTTATTCGTCATACGCTTACTATAGAAGGGATAATTCCTATATTCTCCGTTGTAGTACGATGTCAATGCCCAAGCGAACTCGTTGCAACTGTTCTGTAATCCTTTAGCATACTGCAACATTAGTTCTGCCTTGGTGTCTGGATTTGTCGCTTTGCTTATCTTGCGCTCAAGTTTGTACATCTTTTGAGCAAAATGCAATTTATAGTGTGAATCTTTCGTCTTCAGCTTTTTAGAAGTGAAGGGGTCGAATTTATAATAGTATTGGATGTCTTGCTGTTTGTTGAACTTCTTAGACACACGGCCGAGATACTTTGCAGCCTCGTTGTACTTCATTTCTCTAATCAGCAGGGTGCCGATTATATCGTTGAGATATTGGCTGTCAGTGTAGCTGCGGTGGGTCAGAAAGCTGTCGAGCGCCGACTCCGGGTGCTTCAGCTTGTGGACATACTGCTGCACTACGCGCGCAGGCATCGAGTCGAGGCAACAGAAGTAGTAATTGTTGTGCGCATTGCCATGGTTGGGAGACCAAATGGCCTTGCTCGGCACGATTTTGAAGATGCTGTGGTCTGCCATGTTGAGGTATTGCAGCGCTTTGACCTCTTTACCAGCCTTTATGCACAGCGGAGCGATGTAGCCAATCGTCATTTTGCGCATCATATCATCCCAATATTGCAAGCCAAATCCACACAGGTGATAGTAATCCCCATATTCTTTTATGAGTTTTCGTTCTTCGGCTGTCATATCAGTCTTAATCTTGCGGTCAAGCCACTTCAGCTCTTTCAGCACATACTGCTCAAACTTTGGAGTGTACTCCTTTTGGTATTTAACGGTGATATAGAACTCCAAAACCCGCAGATAGTCTTTCTGCTCATCGGTAGCCTTGCATTTTTTGGCTTTGCTGATATATCTGCGCGCCTTGGCGTGGTCGCCATAGATGTCGCTCGTGAACGCAGCTATGTAGTACCACGACGCCATGTCTTCGGCCTTGTGCTCATTCGCTATTTGTTGTATCGTTTCATAGATAGGCTCTTTCCTTTTCAGCTCTTCTTTTACATATTCCGGGTCAGGTTTGCCCAAAAAGTCCTCCTTAAGATATTCTTCCAAATTCGAAACCTCTGAAACAACACGCTCAAATAGACGATAGCTGTTCGGGCTTGTTGCAGACGAGGTTAATCTTTGCTTAAAATCGTATTCTGATTTTTCTTTAGCGTTGAGGCAGTTATAATACGAGTCCTCGTCGTTAATCTGGGAGTACAAATTTTTCGCCGTCAGGCTGTCGCCGCTGTTAAGGTAGGCGTTGGCGACCAGACCGACAGCCGTTTTGTGTAGCATATCGTTCTTCAGTTCCTTCTTCCGCTTTGCCCAAAGCGAAATGCACTCCTCGTAGTTGCGAGAGGCGAACATCGCCCTTATTTGCAGCAGGAGGTAGCGCTCCGTGAGCTGCTTGCCGCCGTAGTTAGCGGCAATTTCGGCTATTTCCCTTAAACGCTGGTTGTAGACATCGTCCCTGTACCAGTAATACCACACATCGGTTTGCTTCTGGCGTATGCCTAAATATTCTTTTGTCAACAACAGGTAGTCGAGAGCTGCCCTGCCTTTCTTGCTTTGCAGCGCTCGGGCAAACGAATTGCCTTTTGCCTTTTTATTGCGCTTAGCTCCCTTTTTCTTTAGTTGTCGAAGCTCTTTCTCCGACCACTCATAGACTACCTTATATATGTCCCTCTCTGAGCAAGTGGGGAACAATCTGTGCCAATCCTTGCAGTTCTGACTCTTCTCCTCTTGCTCGGCTTTTTGCTCTAACTCTACAATCTTAAAAAGGGTGTAGTCCTTAGCTTTATATCCCCATGCAAATGGCCCACAGGCCAAGGCACCAATGCTAAATAGCGTCAAAATCAAAGATAATGCTTGCTTCTTCATTTCAGTATGCTGTCGATGTCTTGTGGATTATACTTGCTTAGGTTCGCCGAATCGAGATGATAGATGATACGCTCGTTGCCTTGCCCTATTTTCTGATTTACAAGTATCTTAACCTGCTTAATCACTTCTGTGTTGGGGCTCTCAACTCGTATATAGTCGCCCGTCCATATCCAACTGTCGCCAACATCTATATTACCAATGGCTACATATAAGTTTTTGTCAATCTGGCGGCATTTGTCGCTGTAGATAAAGTCCACATTGCGCACCAGCATCTTGAAATTGTGCTGTGAGTTAAGCACCACACCCCACTGGAACGCAGGGAAAGCATACCCCAATGGCACATCATAGTCTACCGTCGACTTCAAGTATTGAGCCACATGTTTATATTCGAGTATAGAGTTCTCCGTTTCTTGATCGTAGAGCGAACCAGTGTTGTAGAGCATCAGCACACCGCGGTCTACGGGTGGCGGAGTGGAGCTGAGCTGATGCAGACGAATGGTAGCGCTTAGCTGAATGCTGTCGGCGTGGGCGCGCTCCCTCATCTTGCGGCATAAGTCGAAGAACGCCTCTTTACTATTCCCCGTCCAGTCGCAGTCTAATTGTATTTCTTTTAGTGGCGGAAAGTCATTTTGCTTCGCTATAGCCTGAATGCGCGCATAGAGAAGACTATCTTGCAGCTTGCCATACTGCACGGCCTCCGTGGTAATATAAACCACAGGCACAATATTCACATCCGTAGGCATCTTGGTAGCAAACCGCACCGTAGCTATTGGCATCGCTGCCATACGACTCTCGCTGAAAGCCACATCAAATAGGCGCAAATAAATCCTGTCGATGCCGTGCAGCTCCACGAATTGTTGTTCCCACGTTCCGTAATCGAACGTAGTCTTCCAATAATACACACTCCCATGAGTGTTTACGCGCTGGGGAGGAGTGGCAGAGTCTGCGCTTTGTTTGTGGTCGCATGAAGCGAGTAGGCAAACGAGTGTCAATAGTGTCAAAACATGGCGCATAGCTTTCTTTTATAGTACTTTAAATGTGATTTATAGCTCTTTCTGTCCGAATCGATAAGTGCAGCAAACGCATTGTCGATATACGCTACAAAATTAGCTATTTCTTTTTCTATTATTACCACATTCCTGCCATAATTTTTGCACATTTTTTGCAAATAATTATTTGCCATTTATAATGTATCAAGCACAACATTTCCAAACGTTAACTACGCGGCCACAAAACCACTATATTTTTCTGTGTCGTCCATTCAGGGCTCTGTTAATATTGCATCTGTTAGCAGGGGTGGCACTCGCTTCGCTCGTTTGACCGCCGGCCTGTGATATATCGCCCTTTCAGGGCTGTTTCAAACTTCCTCAAATCTGTACTATATCTCCTCCACTCGGGAACTAATGTCCTGTGCGCAGAATTCAATCGTCTCGCTTGTCAAACTTAAAGGCATCGTCATGGTGCCAAATATCGTGCAAACTCACACTAAAGGCCTCCGCACGCGATTTTTGAGCCTCGGCGCGCGTAGAAATGTCGTGAAGAATGAAAAAATCTT
>JAFLUU010000093.1 GCA_022508585.1 Prevotellaceae bacterium
ATATGAATTTTTAAAGTTTCACGATGAAAAAACAAGCGCGGAGGCTCAAAAATCGTGCGCGGAGGCCTTTTGTGTGAACTTTAACGAGGTTTTGTAAAACTTCGAGGAAATTAGGTGCAATGAAATGGCGTTTTTGTGTGGGCGCATAGGTAAATGAGGTTGAAATGTTGCTGATACAATAATGCCTGCGCATATTTTTCATAATGTGCGCAGGCATACTGTATAAATTTGTTGCTAACGGAAAAGGTGTTCTCGTGCTTTCTCCATAAGGGCAAAGAGTTCGTCGGCGGTCTCGGCGCGCAGCATGGCTATGCGGTGCTCGCGGAAGTTGGCGATGCCCTTAAACAGGGGGCTGTTGGCGATGTGGCGCCGCGTGTGGAGAATGCCGCCGCGCTCGCCCACGCGCTCTATGTTGGTGAGAGCCTGCTGCTTAAGAATGTCGAGCTTCCAATCGGGGCTCATGGGCTCATAGGGGCTGTCGATGATGCTGCTTGGGTCGATAGGGTGCTCGGGGTGTAGGGCGTCGTAGATTTCTTTGAAAATCCAAGGGCGGCCGAACGAGGCGCGACCCACCATTATTGCGTCGACGCCGTAGCGCGAAAATGCTTCGACGGCTTTCGATGCCGAGTCGATGTCGCCGTTGCCGATGACGGGGATTTTCAGTCGCGGGTTTTGCTTGAGTTGTCCGATAGGCTCCCAGTTTGCCTCGCCGGTGTACATCTGTGAGCGCGTGCGGCCGTGAATGGTGAGGGCTTGTATGCCGCAGTCCTGCAGTTGCTCGGCGAGTTCGCCGATTATGATGTGATTGCAGTCCCAGCCGAGGCGTGTCTTTGCAGTTACGGGGACATCTACCGCCTTGACCACCTCTTTAGCTATCTCAAGCATGAGCGGCACATTCTGCAGCAGGCCTGCGCCTGCGCCTTTGCCGGCAACGCGCTTGACGGGGCAGCCGAAATTGAGGTCGAGCACATCGGGGTGGGAGGCTGCCACTACCTTCTGCGCCGCGTCGACCATTGCTTCTACATATTTGCCGTATATCTGTATAGCCACAGGGCGCTCATCGGCGCAAACAACGAGTTTCTGTACTGTCTTGTTTACATTGCGCGTCAGCGCGTCGCTCGACACGAACTCGGAGTAGACCATCGACGCGCCCATCTGCCTGCAGAGCAGGCGGAAGCCGATGTCCGTTACATCTTCCATTGGGGCGAGCAGCACGGGGTGGCTGCCGAGGTCGAGGGTGCCGATGTTCATCGCTCTTATTTCATGCTGTTGAGCCACTCCTGCGCGCTTTCGTCGCCTAATTCGTAGGCTTTCTGCAGGTTCTGGCGCGCTTCTGCCTTGCGGCCGAGCTCACTCTGCGCGATGCCGATGAGTTTGTAGGAGTCGGGGTCGGTGGCATCTAACTTCTGCGCCTGCGTTGCTGTAAAAATGGCTTCTTCAAAATGGCCGGTGCGGGTTTCTATCAGCGCTTTCTCGATATAATAGACATACTCTTTGTCGTTCAGTGCGATGGCTTTCTCTATATCGTTGAGAGCCTGCGGATATAGTCGCGCTTTGAGCTCCGCCTGTTCTTTGTTGAAGAAAAAGATGTCGTTGAGGTTGGCTTTGCCCACTAAATCTTCGTATTCCTGATAGCCGAGGGCGGCTTCTTTGTATTTGCCGTACTGATCGTATTTCTGCGCGCGGTAGAAAATGTAGGGCGCGGCGTCGGGACGAAGGGGACGAATGAAGCGTACCACAGCGCTGTCGAGCAACGCTAAGACTTGGGCGCTGTCGCCGCCTGCCAGCTCGAGCGCGCGCGACTGATTGTAGAGGTTCTCCGACGAGCGGAAGTTAGTCTTGTTAATATCGGCGTAGGTGTCGTGGGCTTCGTTGTAGCGCTTGAGGGCGTAGAGGCACTTGCCTTTCTGTTGCAGGTAGAGCGGGGTAGGGTTGAGGCTGTACGCTGCCTCGCACTCCGCCAATGCTCGGTTGAGGTCCCAGTCTTTGTATGGGGTGTAGTCCTTGCGGCGGTTGAGGTTGTAGAGGGCAACGCTCATGCTGTTGTGTATGTCCGCCTTGTCGGCGCATACCTCCAAAGCCTTGGCATAGTCTGCCTCGGCGGCAGCATACCGCGCGCTGGCGATGTAGTATGTGGCGCGTTCGGTGTAGCCAAAGTAATCCTCCGGAAATTTCTCGATGAAATCGCCCAAATTTGCAAGATAGGAGAGGGTGTCTTCGGTGTTTTTGGTCAGCAAATAGAGGTAACTCATCGCCTGTGCCTTGTCTGCCGGCAGCTGTTTGGGAATGTAGATGGACTGTAGCGACTGGTCGGCGGCTGACATGGTGCTTATTGTCAGCGCTTGGTTAAACTCGATGCCGATAGCGTAGGTCTTTGCGGTGTTTCCTTCGGCGTTGCGCTGGATTACGCCCACGGCTTGCCCCTTCTCGTTAAGCAGAGGGCAGCCTGCGAGGGTGTTGTCGGCGGCTCTGTCGATGGTGTAGTAGGTCAAGCCGCTGTGCTCCACTGCTTCGGCTATGGTAACCTCGATATTCTGCGCCTTGCCCTTGTCGTTTGCCTGCAGGATAACGGCCTTGCTGCCCACGCCGAGCTTGTCCGTTGCCATGGGCAGGGGGGTAGCTACAGCTTTGTCGGTGCTGAAACGCACCACATCATACAAATCGTTGGCGCCGTCTATCCTGTGTGCCTCGGCGCGCTTTCCTTTCATGTCCGTAACGACGGCTTTTGCCGCGTGGCGGAAAATGCTGTAGACGCTGACGATTTCCGTGCCGCTCCCGTCGCTGTTTTCTCCCATGGCGAGGGCAAATCCGGCTGCCTCGCCGATATTTGCTCCGCTCTGGTCGGTGGTAGTGATTTTCACGAGCGCTTGGGCTGCTTTCTTGTCTATCTGAGCAAAAGCGACGGCCGTACTTAATATAAATATGAGTAGGCAGAGTGTGCGTGTCATAGGTGTAATAGGGTTTTTGCGTTGGAGATTGCTGCTTCGCTGACGGCGGCTGTGGATAGCATCTGGGCTATTTCCTGCACGCGCTGGTCGGAGCTAAGCAGTTCTATGTGGGTGTGTGTGGCGCCGACGCCATCTTTCTTAAAGACGCGGTAGTGCCAGCTGCCGCGGGCGGCAATCTGCGGATTGTGGGTGATGCAAATGACTTGAGTGTGAGCATTGCCTGCCGTCTGATGGCTTATACTCTCCATGACGACGCCCATTTCGTCAGCAATGCGGCCGGAAACTCCGGTGTCGATTTCATCAAATATAATGGTGGGGAGTTGACGATGATTGGCAAGCAGTGCTTTTAAGGCGAGCATGACGCGCGCTATCTCGCCGCCGGAGGCAATTTTATCAAGGTCGCGCGGAGTGGCATTCTTGTTGGCGCTGAAGAGGAAATGCACGCTGTCTTGTCCGCTCGCGGCGAGGTTTTCAAGCGGCTCGAGCTTAACTGAAAAAACGATGTCGGGCATTCCCATAGGCTGCAGCCTTTTCGACAATTCGTCCTCGACTTTCGCTGCTGCCGCCTTGCGCATAGCGGTCAGCTCGTCGGCTTTTTTGCTCGCCGCCTCGCGTATTTGTGCTACGACCTGCCTACTTTTCAAAACGAAGTCGTCGTGATTTTCAATCTCGTCGAGTTTTCGTCGCAGCTCATGCTGCATCTGTATCAGTTCGCCGACATTTGCTTTATGATACTTCTTCTGAAGTGAAAGAAGCGTGTTCAATCGTTCATTGACATACTCCAAGCGCGCAGGGTCGAAGCTAATATCTCTGGCGCCGAGGCTGCGGTGAATATCGTCGAGCTCAATGGCGCAACTGTCGAGGCGTTCCGACATTTGGGCGGCGGCAGGAAAGACATCGGCGACCTTGTTCAGCGAATGGCTGGCAAGGTTGAGCTTTTCGTCGAGGGCATCGAGGATATTCTGCACCTCATAAACCGTTTGCTTGATGGTTTCTGCGTTTTCGAGCACGAGCAATTCCTCTTCCAGCTCCTCCTGTTCTCCTTCTACGAGGGCAGCGGCGGCAATCTCGTCGTGCTGAAATTTTAGGAAGTCGAGATTTTCACGATTCTTCTCCACTTCCTGCTCAAACTGCACGAGTTCTTGCTGCGCCTCTATGTACACTGTGAAAATGTCGTGGTACTCGTGCAGAAAGTAGTCGGCTTTTGCCACCGAGTCGAGGACATTCAGCTGAAAGTCGGCGTTGCTGAGCAAAAGGTTCTGGTGCTGAGAGTGAATGTCCACGAGAAAACTGCTCAACTCCTTGACTTGCGCCAAAGAAACGGGCGTATCATTTATAAACGCGCGGCTCTTGCCCGTATCGCTCAGCTCGCGGCGTATAATGCACTCGTCATTATCAAAATCGAGGTCGTTTTTTTCAAAAAACCGCACGACTTCCGTGCTCTCAATCACGAAGTTTCCCTCAATCACGCAGCGTTTAGCTCCATTGCTGATAACATTGCTGTCTGCGCGCTGCCCCAAAAGTATTGCCAGCGCGCCAAGGATAATACTCTTGCCGGCGCCGGTCTCACCCGTGATAACAGAAAATCCTGACTTGAAATCAATGTCAAGATTGTCGATGAGGGCGTAGTTTTGAATGTGGAGATGGGTCAGCATGTGCAGGGCAAAATGGCGAAAGGTCTCGATTTTTTATGATTGCCGCATCTATTTTAGCAATTGCTTCCAGTAAGCGGACTGTGAGGCGTTGAGTTTCACCAAAAGGTCGTAGATCGGCTGCTTGATGCTCTCGGTGCCTTGCCCACGGTAGATGCCGACCAACTCATCGCGCTTGTACTCGGTGAAAAGCTGCGGCCACGGACTCAAAGGCTTGTTCTCGCGTGCTTCTTTGAGCAGCGAGATGGATTCAGTGATTGCGGTGCGTGCCCGATCGGGGTTCTCGGTCATCACATCGAGCCCCTCGCGGTGATATTTGTACTGCAGTTGGCGGAAAGACGCGAATTTCTCTTCCAGATAGTCGTTGACAAGGGCGAAACGGTTGCCCGAGTCGTCAAAAGCCTTCCAGCCGCTGGTGTTTAAGTTCTGCGAATTATTGACAACAGCCATCGCCTTGTCCAAAATCTCGCTACCGCCGAGCGGAGACATCGTGTCGAGGTCTATTCCGATGATGAAATAGGCATAGAACGCCAGCAGTGCGGTCAGAGAGTTCTGCACATTGTCGTCATTGAACTCGAGCTGGTCAAATTCGTGGTAGTAGAAGCTGAAATCCTTGTCCTTGCGGCTGAAAGTAACGGTGTTGTATGTCGAACCGTAGACGGGGCGTTGCACACTGATGTATGCCTCGCCTGTGGTGAGGCCGGTGTCGCTGTTATACTTGTTCAGAACTATGGTAAAGGCGCACTTGATGCGCTCATTATTGTTGAACTGGAGGTTCGTCCAGTGCCGTTCGTTCAGAAAGGTGGTGATGTTTTCCTTAAGATTGTCGAACACGGCCTTATTCGTGCCGTCGATGCGTGAAGTGTTGAGCTCGACTTTTGCGTTAAGCTCTTGAGCTGACAAATGCCCCACAGAGAGCATTGCAAATATAATGGCAACAATTTTTATAGCATTGCGCATGGTAAGGAAAACAATCGGTGCAGTTCGCTTAAAGCATATCTTGCAACTTATCGACGATGTCGGTAGCCACTTCCGCCTTGGACTTGAGCGGAAAGTCGTGCGCGTCGCCGTTACGGCAGATAATGCTTATCTTATTGGTGTCGTGGTTGAAGCCGGCGCCCTCGTCGCGCAGCGAATTGAGCACGATGAAATCGAGATTCTTTTTCTCCAGTTTGTGATGCGCGTTGGCCTGCTCATTGTCGGTCTCGAGGGCGAAGCCGACGAGCTTCTGCCTGTCGGTTTTCATCTTGCCGAGCGCCGCCGCGATGTCGTGCGTGGGCTTAAGGCTGAGCGTCTGGTTGCCTTTCTCGCGCTTTATTTTGGAGTTGGCAACGGAGTCGGGCGTAAAGTCGGCGACAGCGGCGCTCAGAATGGCGGCATCGCACTGCGGGAAGAGTTGCGTGGCATTTTCGTACATCTGCTCAGCACTTTCCACACGAACAAGGTCGACAAGGGGGTGCTTGATGCTCAGATGAGTGGGGCCGCTGACTAAATTGACCTTCGCGCCGCGCCGCGCGCACTCGAGGGCGAGCGCATAGCCCATCTTGCCGCTCGAATAGTTGCCGATGAAACGCACAGGGTCAATCTTCTCGTAAGTAGGGCCGGCAGTGATGAGGATATTCTTGCCTTTCATGCCGTTATCCTCGCAGAGATAGCTCTCTAAGGCGCAGAAAATCTGCTCCGGTTCCTCCATGCGTCCCTTACCCACGAGGTGGCTTGCCAATTCGCCCTCGGCAGGCTCGATAATGATGTTGCCGTAGGAGCGAAGGGTCTGCAGGTTGCGCTGAGTAGCCTCGTGGGCGAACATATCCAAGTCCATCGCAGGCGCAACGAACACCGGCGCCTTCATAGAGAGGTAGGTGGTGATCAGCATGTTGTCGGCAATGCCGTTAGCCATCTTGCCGATGGTGCTTGCCGTGGCAGGCGCGATCACCATAGCGTCAGCCCAGAGCCCGAGGTCCACATGGCTGTGCCAAGAGCCGTCGCGCTGGGCGAAAAACTCGCTGATGACGGGCTTAGAGGTCAGTGCGGAGAGAGTAACAGGCGTGATAAATTCCTTACCCGCGGGCGTGATGACCACCTGCACTTCGGCTCCGGCTTTAATGAGCAGGCGAATGAGCGTACACGCCTTGTAGGCGGCTATACTGCCCGTTATGCCGAGTACAATGTGTTTCCCTTTGAGAGCCATGGCGTGCTTGTCAGTTCTTTTGCTTGGCGGAGTTGTTGCGAGCCATGTTGCTGGCGTTCAGCTTGATGTGCGTCAGCACATCTTTAGTGCTCTGGGCGAAGTCGCCCTGCATTATCCAGCCGAAATATCCCAGATCCTTTTGCAGCACATCGGCCACGCGTTGCCCTTTATACTTGCCGAAGTTGAACACAATCTCGTTCGCCTCGTTATACACCAACCGCCCAGCCAGATCCGCGTTGCGGTTGTTGCGCGAGAAGTCGGCGAGCCACCCTATGTCGTTCTTCAGGCTCCCGCCGTAGTGGTCGAGCTGCGCTTGCAGCACCTCGTAGGTGGCACGCGTGTCGTTGGCGGCAGCATGCGCGCCCTCTAATTCTTTATTGCAGTAAAACTTGTACGCTGCCACCAATGTGCGTTGCTCCATCTTGTGGAAGATAGTCTGTGCGTCCACAAAGCGAGCATTGCTGAGGTCTAATGTAACGCCGGCGCGCAGCATCTCCTCCACCAAGAGGGGGAGGTCGAAATGATTAGAGTTGTAGCCGGCAAAATCGCAGCCCCTGAATTTCGCAGCCAGCTCCTTCGCCACATCTTTGAACAGGGGGCAGTCCTTAACATCGTCGTCGTAGATGCCATGCACCTTCGATGCTTCCTCCGGAATGTGTATGCCCGGGTTGATGCGCATCGTCTCGCTCGTTTCGCGGCCGTTGGGCTCCGCTATGATGTATGAGATTTCCACAATGCGGTCCTGCGTGATGCTGACGCCCGTGGTCTCAAGGTCAAAGATGACGAGAGGCTTGCTTAGGTTGAGCTTCATGTGCGAAGAGGTGTTCTTAGTTGGTGATAAGCAACGGCATCAGCAGCATGAGGATATTGAAGTTCTCCTCTTGCTTGGAGGGCAGGATCAGACCGGCGCGGCTGGGATCGGAAAGCTGTATGATAACTTCGTCAGTGGTGAGGCGCCCGAGCAGATCGGTGAGATAGTTGCCCTGGAAGCCTATCTTGATGGGCATACCCTCGTACTGGCAGAGTATATGCTCCTCGGCAGACTGCGCATAGTTGTTGTTCTCGGCGGTAAGAGTCAGCTTGTCGGCCTCAAACTGCATCTTGACGAGGCAGGTGGCGTGGTCGGCGCCCACCAGCACGCGCTTAAGCGCGCCCATCAGCGACTCGCGGTCGAGAGTAGCGATGCGGTCGTTGTTTTGCGGGATCACCTTCTTATAATTGGGGTACGCCTCGGTGATAAGGCGGCAGTGCATCACGTAATCGCCCATATCGAAAGTAGCATTGCCCTCGGCATAGGTGCTTATGTTGATGCTCTCGAGGTTTTTGCCCACCACTGCGCGGATAATGCTCACCGGCTTCTGCGGAAGGATAAAGCTGGCCGTTACATTGTTGGTGTCGCAGGTGATAAGTGAGCGCACGAGCTTGCGACCGTCGCTGGCCACAATGGCGAACTCGCCCGGAGTAATGTCGAAGTAGATGCCCTGCATGGCAATGCGCGCGTCGTCGTTGGCAGTGGCCACAATGGCGTTAGCCAGAGCGTTGTTGAGCACATCGGCAGCCACGGGGAAGGAACTGGTCTCGTTCTCCTGCGACTTAAGCTGCGGAAACTCGTCGGCATTCTCGCCTTGGAACACCATGTGGCCGTTCTGATACCTCAGATCTATCTGCAGCGTGGAGGTATTCACCTCGAGCGTGATAGGCTGCTCGGGTATAACCTTCAGTATGTCCAATATGCGCTTGGCATTAACGGCGAAACTGCTGTCGCCGCCGCTCTCGGCGAGCTGCAGGCTGCTGGTGAGAGTAATCTCCTTGTCAGTGGCGCGCATATTGAGGGTAGTGTCGTTAATTTCAAACAGCACGCATGAAAGAATGGGCACTGTGTTCTTTGCAAGGATTACCTTGTCTAAGTTTTGCAGGTGGCTGTAGAGCTCTGCGCTGTTAACGATGTATTTCATATTGCTTGATGTGTTTTTTGTTTGGTACAAAGGTACGCTTTTTTTCGTAAACCTCTTGCAAATTATCCTAAAATAATTCCTATATCGTCGTTCATGCCGCAGATTTCATCGCCGCCGGCGCTTGTTGCAGCCATTCTCACTCCAAGTCTGCCCGAGGGCGCGCCAAGAAATATAGCGTTCACGCTGCCGAATGCCGCTCTCGCCATGCGTAACCTCGCCGAAACCATATCTCGCCTCGCCAAAATTTTACCTAACCCCGTCGAAGTTCGCAGAAAAGGCCTCCGTGCGCGATTTTTGAGCCTCGGCGTTTGTTTTTTCATCGTGAAACTTTAAAAATTCA
>JAFLUU010000094.1 GCA_022508585.1 Prevotellaceae bacterium
TTCAAAAATTCTTATATAAATTCCCGGAAATTCTTATAAGGTTTTTTATAAATTCATATAAGATTTTTTAAAGTTCCACGATGAAAAAACAAACGCCGAGGCCCAAAAATCAGACGCGCACGACATTTATATGGACTTCGACGAGGTTAGGTGCGCTAAGGAGGGGATTAGGGAAAAGTTTTTACGACATTTTTTGGCCGCGAGAGGATAAATGCGTAGTAAAGGAAGCATAAAAATAGGGGTATCCTTCTTAAGAAAGATACCCCTTGTCGGTGTTTATATCTTAATGTTAGTGTTTATGTTATAACTCCGGCGTTGTACGCTATTGCGGATGTGGTTATGTCGCCTGATGTATGGTGATGTGTTAGCTTTGTTGCAGAATAGCTTCTAAATGTGGAATGATAATGCGCTTGCGAGCGAGAGTAACGAGGCCTTTCTGCTCAAGAGCGTTGAGCATCTGCGAGATGCGCAGGCGCGGCTCGCCAAGCATTCGGGCGAGTGCGACCATGCCGCCGGTTATCTGCTTTTGGCCGCCGTGATAGATGAAGTTGCGCTTGAGCAGGACGGCAAATCGTTGCAGGGTGTCGCCCTCGTTGTCTGTCCAGAGCAGACTATTGCTGCGCTGTATGCGTGTCGAGAGGAGGTTGAGCATATTATAGCGGAACACTTCATGGTTGAACATGTGGTCTGCGAGGTTCTGCTTGCTGAGCACGAGGGTACGCACGTTGTCCTGTGCAGTAATGGTATGGCTGAAGTTCTGGCGCAGGCCGAAAGCGGTGTCTGTGCCGAAGACGGCAGGGGAATGAAAGTGCTCGGCAAAGATGATGTCCTTATGGAGCGAGGTGCGTGTGAGTTGTACGCTGCCTTCTATCAGAAATACGATGTGGCGGCAGGGATCGTCTTGCTGCGCTATGACTTGTCCCTCGTGAAAGGAACGGAAGTCTACTTTTATCTTGCTTAAGATGTCGGTCAGATCGCTGCGGCTGTGTCCTTGAAAAAGGGGTAGCTGCAGTAGTTGGTCGTAGATGGGGCTTTGCTCCATAATCTATTTGATATAGTTATCTAATCCTGACGAATGCCATGTCTTGGTCTGGTCTCCGTCGGCGTAGATGAGGAATGCTTGCAGGCGGTTGTCGTTTTCTATCAGCGTTTTGGCTTTCTTTAATCCCATTACCATGAATGCGGTGGCGTAGGCATCGGCTGTAGCACAGTTGGGTGCTATTACGGTGGCGCTGAGTAGGGAGTGCTGGACGGGGCGTCCTGTTTTGGGATCTATGGTGTGGGCATAGCGTTGGCCGTCCTTGACGTAGAAGTTGCGGTAGTTGCCACTGGTGGCCAAACCATATAGTTCTCTTTTGTTGGCCTTGAGAGGAAAAGTGAGAAAAGCGGTCATCTGTGCTGTCGGAACGATTGTATTATTCGCTTCTGGATGAGATGTTAAGCCGTCATTGTGAGTTGGTTGTTCTATGCCTACTGTCCATGCGCGTTTGTCGGGGTTGATGCCGTGGGCAACGATTTCTCCGCCAATCTCCACGAGGAAATTGGTTATGCCGTGCTTGATAAGCAGAGCGGCGACTTGATCGCAACCGTAGCCCTTAGCTATGGCGCTGAAGTCGAGCATGGTGCGCTCGTCCTGCTTGCTTATCCTCTTGCTGTTGAGCATCTTAACTTTGTCGTGGCCGACAAAAGGCATGATGCTGTCTATCTCCCTCTTAAGTTCGTCGGACTTGGACGCGAAGCGGTCGTCGCGGCTGTCGAAACCGAAGCCCCAGAGGTTGACTAATGGGGCTACCGTTATGTCGAAAGCGCCGTTAGTGGCGGCGGAGACCTCTTGTGCCAGCGTGAAGACTTGCTCGAACATGGCATCGACCCTCACCGGCTCGTTGCGGTTGACTTGCGATACGATGCTCTGGGGATTGAAGGCTGAGAGGGAGGCATCTACTGCCTGCAGTTGCGCCAGAATGTCGGCGTCGTAGTCGGTCGATGACTGGTAGGTGATGTGATAATATGTGCCGAAGATTTTTCCTTCCATCTTGCGGTACGGCGCAGTGTTTGTGTCGATTAAAATCCACGCTGTGCCGCCTATTAGCAACAGTAAGAATAGTATTTTGAGGGCTATTTTCATCTTTTGCTTATTCGTTGTCTTTGTTCGTCTTGAAATTGCGCCCGAGGTCAAAGACTAAATTGAAAGTTCCTGTAAAGCGATGGCCACTATTTTTCCCGAAGCCCGGAATGTAGAATGATTGGCCGATTTCGTTCTCCTTTTGGTGAATGCGATTTTTGTAGCGAGCGGTCCAACCAACATGGAAATTGCGCCACACTTTGGCTTCGATACCAAAAACGAACTCCGCCCAAAGTGCATTACTGCTGAGACCGCTAAAATGCAACGGCATCTGCTGTTCCTGCCAGTAGGGATCGCTGAGAGGTGGGCCGTTGAGGTCGTACTTGAACGTGGCGTAAGCCATGCGTATGCCGCCGTAAATGCGATTGTTGCTTAATTTGTCGCGCGCAAAGTTGTAGTCGCAACCTATTCTCAAAAAGGGGGCATTTGCTTTGCAGTGGAGGTCTGTTTCATCGTCGGTCTTATCGCAAAGTCCGAGGCCGGCCTCTATAGTCGGGAAATATTTGCTTTTCATATTCAGCCGCAGGCCTCCCTCTATCTCGCCATAGCTATTGGCTTGCCACAGCACTACACCGGCTAAATTGAAAAAGACCTGTCCGCCCATCAGTAGGGGCAACGTGTCTGATTCGGTCTTGAATTTAAGGCCGTGTATCTGTCCTTGCGATGATGTGGTTGCGAGTAGCAGACTACTGCACAACAGTATAATAAATCTTGAGATTTTCTTGTCCATCGAAATTGACATTGGGATTGCTGACCACGATGCTGTCTATGGCGTAGCGGTGTATTTTATCAGCCGTGCGCAGGGTATGGTTGACGGCGGTGATGGTGTGGAAGACTTTTGTGCCGCATTCTAACGAGATAAAGTGCGCTTGATTGGTCTTGCTCAATGTTAGCGTATCGCTGATGCCAGCTACGCTGTCTGCAGGCGAGTAAACGAACACGAGCGTGTCGGTTTCTGCAGAGTAGCTCATCGGTAGCGCTATGGTGCTTGCTCCTATTGAACGGTTTAAGATGATGCTGTCGCGCAGTGTAACCGTTAGTGTGTTGCCGATGCTTATTGCGCTCCCATCGTTGGAGTTATAGAAACCGCAGATGAGGTTTACCGTATTGTTCAACGGGCAATCGTTGGAAGTGCAGCTCGCAGCGCCGATTATCAACGACATTCCGCAAATTATGCTCCATATTTGTCTTTTCATCCTCATCAAATCGTTTTTTCTCGTCGTTTTTCCGCAACTAAAGCTCCTCTTCTATCTGGTAAGCGTTGCGACTGTGGGAATTGCGGCTGATAAGTTCTCCGATGAAACCGGCAAGGAACAGTTGCGTGCCGAGCATCATCATTGTGAGAGCGATATAAAAATAAGGCGAGTCGGTAACGAGCCGAGCCGGCACGCCTTTACTCAAAGCGTAGAGCTTACCTGCACCGACAATGACGATTGCAATAAAACCAATGAGGAACATCAGCGAACCGAGGAAACCGAAAACATGCATGGGCTTGCGACCGAAATTACTGATGAACCACAAACTCATAAGGTCGAGGTAACCGTTCACAAAACGGTTGAGACCGCCAAACTTGGTGTGGCCGAATTTGCGCGCCTGATGCTGAACAACTTTTTCCCCGATGTTACTAAAACCGGCGTTCTTGGCAAGATAAGGAATATAGCGGTGCATTTCTCCATAAACCTCGATATTTTTCACCACTTCCTTGCGATAAGCCTTTAGCCCACAGTTAAAATCATGAAGGTTCTTGATGCCGCTCACTTTGCGGGCGGTAGCGTTAAAAAGTTTGGTGGGAATTGTCTTCGAGAGGGGGTCGTAGCGTTTTTTCTTGTAGCCGCTGACCAAATCGTAGCCGTCTTGAGTTATTAAGCGGTAGAGTTCGGGAATTTCGTCGGGCGAATCCTGCAAATCAGCGTCCATAGTTATCACAACATTGCCCTGTGCTTTCTCAAAACCGCAGAACAAAGCCGCGGATTTGCCATAGTTTCTGCGAAACTTGATACCTTTTACTTCCGCGTTTTCTTGCCTGAGTTGTTGCACTTTCTCCCAAGAGTGATCCGTGCTGCCGTCGTTTACAAAGATGACCTCGTAGCTGAAATTGTGCTCCGTCATTATCTTTTTTATCCACGCGAAAAGTTCTCCGAGGCTTTCTTCTTCGTTAAACAGGGGGATTACGACTGAAATGTCCATGAGATTAGAGTTTTTCGTTTTCTGATTGTTGTTTTTGTCGTGGGCTTTTGGCAAAAAGAGCCGTAGGCAACGCCAAAATGAGGCCGAGCATTATATTTGTGTTGAAAAGGCTGGCAGCAATGTCTATGGGAGTGATGCTACGCAACATCTGCTCGAAGTTTTTGAAGCTGCCTTGTTTTATATATTCGTCGAAGATTTCTTGCATTCCGCTGATTTTTAACGCTTCCTGCATCTCTGGCGAATTATGGCGGACGAGATAGGAACTAACGAACTCGCCGCCGTCAATCCAATTGAAATAAATGTACGCGAAGATGGTCAGAATAATCGTAGCGTAGAAGTAAAGCAACGCAGAGTAGAGGTATCCCTTTCCATAGCCGACTGCACCGTCGGGACGCACTTGTTTCTCGAATCGACGGGCGAGGTAGCAGCCCAGAATAGGCGCGCTAAACGTCGCTAAAGTGCCGAGCGTGGAGAGAGCATCGTTGCCGAGCCCTTTAATAGTGCATAAAAAGCCGAAACACCAGTATAGGCCGAACTTAAGGCTGTCGAACATGGCGAAAGCGTTGCTCTGGCGGAGAGTATCGTTGTAGGTCATTTGTGTAATATCGTGCGCATTTAAGTTAAATTCATGCAAAAATAACATTTTATTCTTAAACTTGCGCTTAAAGTCCTATGATTTTTCAGAAATGCCTAATTCCGCGCGTATAAATGGCGCAGTAATGCTGTTTTTGGCTTTCGCGACTTGCTCCGGCGTACCCTCGGCGACGATTTGGCCGCCGGCAGCGCCGCCTTCGGGGCCGATGTCGATGATATGGTCGGCAATCTTTATTACATCGAGGTTGTGCTCGATGACAACTACGGTGTTACCTTTGTCTACGAGCTTGTCAAGCACGCTATTGAGTATGCGTATGTCCTCAAAATGCAGGCCGGTTGTCGGTTCGTCGAGGATATAGAGCGTGCGACCTGTGTCGCGCTTCGCCAGCTCGGTGGCGAGTTTCACACGCTGGCTCTCGCCGCCGCTAAGGGTGGTAGACGATTGTCCGAGGCGGATATAGCCGAGGCCGACATCTTGCAGCGTCTTGATTTTGCGCAGAATGTTGGGCACAGCCTCGAAGAACTCGACTGCTTGGTCGATAGTCATATCCAGCACATCCGAGATAGACTTCCCTTTGAAGCGCACTTCGAGCGTTTCGCGGTTGTAGCGTTTGCCGTGGCAGGTCTCGCAGGGCACGGTAACGGAGGGCAGGAAGTTCATCTCAATCACCTTGTAGCCATTGCCCTTGCAGGTGGGGCAACGCCCGCCGGAGGTGTTGAAAGAGAAGCGCCCGGGCTTGTAACCGCGGATAGCAGCCTCCGGCAGCTGCACGAACAGGTTGCGAATGTCGGAAAACACGCCGGTATAGGTCGCGGGATTAGAGCGCGGCGTGCGTCCGATGGGGCTTTGGTCGACGGAGATAACCTTGTCGATGTTCTCCAAGCCCTCAATGCTGTCGTAGGGGAGCGGTTCGTCGAGGCTGCGGTAGAAATGCTTGCTCAGAATTGGCAGCAGGGTGTTGGTGATTAAGCTCGACTTGCCGCTGCCGCTCACACCCGTTACGCAAATCATCTTTCCCAAGGGCAGCGTGAGGGTAACATTCTTGAGATTGTTGCCATGCGCGCCCTTAAGTGTCAGAGTGAGGCCGTTGCCTTTGCGACGAGCCTTCGGCACGGCTATTTCCCGCTTTCCGTTGAGGTATTGCGCCGTCAGCGTGTCGCTCTGCAGCATCTCCTGCGGACTACCGCTGAACACCACCTCTCCACCGTGCAGGCCGGCGCGCGGCCCGATGTCCACAATGTGGTCAGCGTTGAGCATCATGTCCTTATCGTGCTCTACCACTATCACCGTGTTGCCCGTGTCGCGCAGAGCCTGCAGGGCGCGTATCAGTCGGTCGTTGTCGCGCTGGTGCAGACCGATTGAAGGCTCATCGAGTATGTATATCACATTCACCAATCCCGACCCGATTTGTGTGGCAAGCCTGATGCGCTGACTCTCGCCGCCGCTCAGCGTGGCCGAACCGCGCGAAAGCGACAGGTAACCCAAGCCGACATCGAGCAGAAAGCGCAGATGGCTGTTAATCTCCTTGATTATCTCTTCTCCAATCTTGTGCTGCGTGTCCGTCAGCTTGGGCGGCAGTTCGTTAATCCAGCGGTGAAGGCTCTGCAGATCCATCTCCGCGAGGTCTGCGATGCTCTTGCCGTCTATAAAGTAGTGCAGCGCAATCTTGTTGAGGCGGCGCCCGTGGCATTCGGGGCAGATTATTTGCCTGTTGAACTGCTCCACCCATTTCTCCGCGCTCTGCGACAGCTCGCCGTCAGCCATCTGTTGCAGATGCTTGACAATGCCGGCATACTTCACGAAGTGGTCGTTCGTAGTGTGCAGCAGCTCCGCAGGAATGCGTATGTCGCGTGCCGAACCCTGCAGGATTTCGTTTATAGCCTCGTCGGGAATGTCGTCGATAGGCGTGTCAAGGTCGCAATCATACGCCATGAGCAGCGACTGTATCTCGATGAAGATAAGCGAGTTCTTCGCCTTTCCTAAAGGCGCTATACCGCCATTGCGAATGCTCTTCCGGCGGTCGGGTATGACCTTGTCGATGTCTATATCGTTCACCATGCCGAGGCCGTTGCAGTGGGGGCAGGCACCTTGAGTGGAGTTAAACGAGAAATCGTGGGGCGAGGGGTCGCGATAGCTGATGCCGGTAACCGGACACATCAGATGCTTGCTGTAATGGCGGTCCTCGTTGGTGTCGGCGTCGAGAATGGTGAGCATACCGTCGCCCTGCCGAAACGCCGTCAGCACCGTGCGGCGCAGGCGGTCGTCGTCGGGGTTGCTGTCGGGCTCGGTGCAGGCCTTCACCTTGAGCTTGTCGATTACCACCTCTATGGTGTGGTTCTTATAGCGGTCAACCTTGTAGCGCGGACGCAGCTCCACTAACTCGCCGTCCACCCGGGCATAGAGAAACCCCTTGCGGCGTATCGTATCGAAGAGCTCGCGATAATGTCCCTTGCGGTTGCGCACCAACGGCGCGAGGATATAAATCTTATGGTCGGCATAGTCGTGGCGGAGCATGTCGATGATTTTCTCCTCCGTGTACTTGACCATCTTTTCGCCCGACAAGTAGGAGTGAGCCTCGCCGATGCGGGCGTAGAGCAGGCGCAGAAAATCGTAAATCTCGGTAACGGTGCCCACCGTGGAGCGCGGATTGCGGTTAGTCGTCTTCTGGCTGATTGAGATGACGGGGGAGAGCCCCGTAATCTTGTCTACATCGGGGCGCTGCACATTGTCGAGGAAGTTGCGCGCATAGGCGCTGAATGTTTCGATGTAGCGGCGTTGCCCTTCGGCGTAGACGGTGTCGAAAGCAAGGCTCGACTTGCCGCTACCGCTGAGGCCGGTAACCACAGTGAGGCGGTAGTGGGGAATAGCCACCGATATATTTTTCAGATTGTTGGCGCGCGCGCCAAAAACTTCTATCATACCTTAATTGTTCCCCCCTGTGGAGTCGTAAATATAGCCGCGCAGGAGAGTAACGGCCTGCTTGATGTCATATTTCTTGCCGTCAGCTCCGCGAGCCTCGATCTTGAGGTAGTAAACGCCGTCAGCCACCGGTTTGCCGTTGTGCTTGCCGTCCCAGCCGCTGTTGATGTCCGTCCACTCGAAGAGCTTCACGCCTTGACGATTGAATATATAGCCGTGAAACGAGATAATGCTGCGATGATCCGGCTTCACGCGGAGCGTATCGTTCACCCCGTCGCCGTTAGGCGAGAAAGCGTTGGGCACATTCAGCACCGAGCTGTACGCCTCCACGCTGAACGGAGTCTCCAACTCGTAAGCCACAGTGTCAGTGCCGTTTATAAAACTTATCTGAAGCGACACATAAGATGTTCCGCTCTCCATAAATACATAATCGAAGTTCGCGTCGTAGCGAACGAGGTAAGGCGAGTCCTCTTTGCCCGCCTTGTAGATATGCCACTCGTAGAGAGGAGTGTAATCACCCGCATTCGCGATGTTACTTCTGAAGGTGGCGCGTATAGGCGCGGAGCCCTGATATTCCGTCAGCTCCTGTCCGCCCGTACTGTCGGCGATAACCATAGTAGGGTAGGCGGTAGGCAACCCATCGTCCACCTCCGGTGTAACTTTGTCTGACTTCGCTGCTCCAGAGCCGTCGGTGTGAGTGTTTTTGTTGCCGTCATAAGATTGAGTGTCGTCCTCAGTGGAGCAAGCCCCCGTCAGCGCCAGCCCTATGCCGCATATCATCAGCAGTATCGCGTGCCGTTTGAAAATGTTCCTTATCATCTTATACCTTTTATTCTATTAAGTATCGCGCAAAGTTAGTGCAAGTTGAGCGAAAAGCCAAATTTTATTTGAGCTTTTCCAAAACGCCGCCTAACTTAACGCCTCCAATTGGTGGCATATCTAACACTTTTTGCAGCCGTAACGGCTGTTTTATGCTGCTCCGCAGTCCTAAGGACTGTTTTGTGCGGCTCCGCCGGTTGTCTCGGGCTTTT
>JAFLUU010000095.1 GCA_022508585.1 Prevotellaceae bacterium
GCCTTTCGGCGTGACGATGCGGCTCCGGCTCGCGACCCCTATGGGGTTGTCCGCTTTGCTCTCGCAGTTGTTTTATTCATGCACCGCTCTACGAGCGACGTTCACAACAATTGCTCGCGACCCCTTAGGGGTTGGCCGCTTCGCTCTCGCCATATTTTGCCTGCCATACAGCGTTTGGAGCTTAGCCAAGTGGCGAATGAGCTTCGCGCGCGTACATTTATTATATTATATAGCGGCAAATGTGAAAAAATGTTGCTGTTTTCTTGTGTGATTATGCGGAATTGCGTATTTTTGCACGCAAATTGATTATGTGCTATGAACAGAAGCCTCATTATTATCCGACTTAATGACCTGCTACTCCATAGGAGAAGTGGGAGTGAGGCGCGTGCGTAGTGCGCAGTAATGAGAAGTACAAGCCCTTTCCCACTTGACAGAGTGCGAAGGGCTTTTTGTTAAATATAGACAGATAAAGAAAGATATGAGCGAACGATTATTTATTTTTGACACCACTCTGCGCGACGGCGAGCAGGTGCCGGGCTGTCAGCTCAACACGGTAGAGAAAATCCAGGTAGCCAAACAGCTTGAGGCTCTGGGGGTCGATGTGATTGAGGCGGGCTTCCCCATCTCCAGCCCGGGCGATTTCAACAGTGTTATCGAGATAAGCAAGGCTGTAACATGGCCTACGATCTGCGCCCTCACCCGCGCGGTGGAGAAGGACATAGATGTGGCTGCCGAGGCGCTGCAATATGCCAAGCGCAAGCGCATACACACCGGTATCGGCACGAGTGAGAGCCATATCCGCTATAAATTTAACTCTACGCCCGATGAGATAATCGAACGCGCGGTGGCGGCGGTGAAGTATGCCAAGCGTTATGTGGAGGATGTGGAGTTTTACGCTGAGGATGCGGGGCGCACGGACAACGAGTACCTCGCCCGTGTCATCGACGCCGTTACTAAGGCCGGCGCCACGGTGTGCAACATTCCCGACACCACGGGTTTCCGCCTGCCGGGCGAGTATCAGGAGAAAATCAAGTACCTCTACGAACATGTGGACGCCTTTGCCGCCGGCAAGAGCATTCTTTCTACCCACTGCCACAACGATTTGGGCATGGCGACCGCCAATACGGTGGCCGGTGTCTTAGGCGGTGCGCGACAGGTGGAGGTAACTATCAACGGCATCGGCGAACGCGCCGGCAACACCTCGCTTGAAGAGGTGGTGATGATTTTTAAGACTCACCCCGACCTCGGTATAGACACCAATATCAACACTACCAAGATTTATCCCACCTCTCGCATGATTAGCAGCTTGATGAATATGCCGGTGCAGCCCAATAAGGCTGTGGTGGGGCGTAATGCGTTCGCTCACTCCAGCGGTATTCACCAGGACGGCGTGCTTAAGAATGTGTCGACCTACGAAATAATGGATCCCAAGACGGTGGGTATCGACGATAACGCCATTGTGCTTACCGCTCGCAGCGGTAGGGCTGCGCTGAAGCACCGTCTGCATGTTAACGGCATAGATATCGACGGCGAGAAGCTCGATAAGGTCTACGAGGAGTTCCTCCAGTTGGCCGACCGCAAGAAAGAGGTTACCGACGACGACATTATGGTGCTGGCCGGCGGCGACAGGGCAGAGGTGCGCAATGTGAAGCTCGACTATCTGCAGGTAACGACCGGCATGGGCGTGCGTTCGGTGGCAAGCATCGGCCTAAGCATTGCCAACGAGCACTTTGAGGCGGCTGCCAGCGGCAATGGCCCCGTCGATGCGGCGATAAAGGCTCTCAAGCAGATTGTGAAGCGCGAGATGACGCTCAAGGAGTTCACCATTCAAGCTATATCTAAAGGCTCCGACGACATGGGCAAGGTGCACATGCAGGTGGAGCACGCCGGCCGCGTATATTACGGATTTGGCGCGAACACTGACATCGTTACCGCCTCGGTGGAGGCTTATATTGACTGTATAAACAAGTTTAAGTAGTATGGGATATTCTTTATTTGAGAAGATTTGGAGAGGCCATGTGGTGCAGGAAATCGCCGACGGCCCCACTCAACTTTATATCGACAGGCTCTATGCCCACGAGGTTACGAGCCCGCAGGCTTTCGACACGCTTAGAGACAAGGGCATCGGTGTCTTCCGCCCCGAGCGCGTCATCGCAATGCCTGACCACAACACTCCCTCCGACCAGCAGGAGTATATCAGCGACCCTATCGGGCGCAAGCAGGTGGAGACGCTGCAACGCAACTGCGAGGAGTTCGGTATCCGTCATTTCGCCATGGGCAGCAAGGACAACGGCATCATTCATGTCGTGGGCCCCGAGAAAGCGCTCTCGCTGCCGGGCATGACTATCGTCTGCGGCGACAGCCACACCAGCACTCACGGCGCTGTGGGCGCGCTGGCCATGGGTATCGGCACCAGCGAGGTGGCCGAGGTGCTGGCGAGCCAGTGTATATTGCAGCAGAAGCCCAAATCGATGCGCATCAATGTGGAAGGGCAGCTGCAGGAGGGCGTTACGGCCAAGGATGTCGCCCTTTATCTCATGGCGCAGATGACTACCGGCGGCGCCACCGGCTATGTGGTCGAGTACGCGGGCAGTACTATCCGCTCGCTCTCTATGGAGGGACGCCTCACGCTGTCTAACCTCTCTATCGAGATGGGTAGCCGCGCCGGCATCATCGCTCCCGACGAGACGACCTTCGCTTACCTCAAAGGCCGCGAGTATGCACCCAAGGGAGAGGCGTGGGACAAGGCTGTGGAGGCGTGGCGCGAGTTGTACAGCGACGAAGATGCTGTCTTTGACAAGGAACTGACCTTCCGCGCCGAAGATATAAAGCCGCGCATAACTTATGGCACCAACCCGGGCGCGGGTATTGCCATTGACGAGAATATTCCTGCCCTCGATGATATTGCAGAGGCCGACCGCAACGGCTTACTTGCCCAGTTGGACTACATGCAGTTTCAGCCCGGCGAGCGTCTGGAGGGCAAGGCGGTGGATTATTGCTTCCTCGGCGCTTGTACCAACGGCCGCATCGAGGATTTCCGCGCTTTTGCCTCTGTTGTCAAAGGGCGCAAGAAGGCGGAGAATGTGGTGGCCTGGCTTGTGCCCGGCTCGTGGCTCGTTCGTCAGCAGATTATAGACGAAGGCATCGACAAGGTGCTGGCAGATGCCGGCTTTGAGCTTCGCCTGCCCTCGTGCTCCGCGTGTCTGGCCATGAATCCCGACAAAGTGCCTGCCGGCAAGCTGGCTATCTCTACCAGCAACCGCAATTTTGTTGGTCGTCAGGGCCCGGGCGCACGCACCGTGCTGGCTTCGCCCCTCACCGTGGCTGCTTCTGCCGTTACCGGCGTGATTACTGACCCTCGTAAACTCTGAAACTATGGCAAAACAGAAATTCAATATCATTTGCAGTACTTGCATTCCCATTGCGATAGATAACTGCAATACCGACCTCATCATTCCGGCGCGTTATCTCGCCTCCACAACTCGCGACCCGAAGTTTTTCGGCGACGCGTTCATGCACGACCTCCGCTATGACGCAGAAGGCCGCCCCGTCGAGGACTTTGTGATGAACAAGCCCGACTTTTCGGAAGCGCCGCACGAGGGTGTGCACGAGATTATCGTTGGTGGAGACAATTGGGGCAGCGGTTCCAGCCGCGAGCACGCCGCTTGGGCAATCGCCGGCTATGGTGTGCGCGTTGTTATCTCGTCTTCGTTCGCTGACATTCATCGTAATAACCTGCTCAACTGCTTTGTGCTGCCTGTGGTGGTCAGCAGCGAGTTTCAGCAGGAGTTGTTCGACACTATCGCCGCCGATGCGCAGGCTAAGGTCGAGGTAAATGTGCCCGAGCAGACCGTTACCAATCGTGCCACCGGCCATAGCGAGCATTTTGACATCAATGGCTACAAGAAGTATTGTCTTATGAATGCTCTGGACGACATTGACTTCCTCCTTGAGAGCAAGAATAAGATAGAGGACTTTGAAAGCCAACGCTAAACAAGCATTATTTTGAAACGCTACATCGAAATACTTGACACGACCCTGCGCGACGGCGAACAGACGGACAATGTGTCCTTTTTGCCCAACGAAAAATTGATTATCGCCCGCGCTTTGCTTCAGGAAGTGAAGGTTGACCGCGTGGAGGTCGCCTCTGCTCGCGTTTCCGAGGGCGAAAAAGATGCCGTGAGCCTTATTTGCCGCTGGGCGAAGGGCGCAGGACTGCTCGAGAGGGTGGAAGTGCTTGGTTTCCTCGACTCAGGCAAGTCCGTAGACTGGATTGTGGACTGCGGCTGCCGCAATATCAACCTCTTGTGCAAGGGTTCGCTGCGCCATTGCAAGTATCAGCTCGGCAAGACGCCCGAAGAGCATATTGCCGATATTCTTGCAACCATTGATTACGCCGTTTCCAAAGGTGTCGGCGTCAATGTCTATCTCGAGGATTGGAGTAATGGCATGAAGGACTCGCCTGAGTATGTCTTCCAGATTATGGACGCGCTCAAGGATACGGCTATCCGCCGTTTCATGCTGCCGGATACTCTCGGCGTGCTCAATCCGCTTCAGGTCATCGAGTTTATGCGCAAGATGGTGAAGCGTTATCCCGATGCGCACTTCGATTTTCACGCCCACAACGATTATGACCTCGCTATCAGCAATGTTTTGGCCGCCGTGCTGAGCGGTTGTCAAGGCATTCACGCTACGGTCAACGGCCTCGGCGAGCGTGCGGGCAATGCGCCGCTGGCAAGTGTTCAGGCTATCTTGCATGACCAGTTCGAGGCGCAGACTAATATCGAGGAGACGGCGCTTTTTAAGGTCAGCCGCCTTGTGGAGAGCTATTCCGCCATTCCAATTTCCCCCAATCGCCCGATTGTGGGCGAGAGCGTCTTTACACAAGTTGCAGGTGTGCACGCCGACGGCGACAACAAGCACAATCTTTATCAGAACAACCTCAAACCGGAGCGCTTCGGCCGCAAGCGCGAGTATGCGCTGGGTAAAAATAGCGGCAAGGCCAACATTATCAAAAATCTCGACGCGCTGGGGCTCGAGCTCACGCCCGAGCAGACCAAACTCGTCACGGAGCGCATCACTGAACTCGGAGATCGCAAGGAGATCGTTACGCCCGATGACCTCCCGTTCATCGTCAATGATGTTCTCAAGCACAATGCTGATAACAACAAGGTGCGTTTGGTCGGTTATATGGTGTCTACCGCTCGCGCGCTGCGCAGTTATGCTTCTTTGCGCATCGAAATAGACGGAGTGGAGTACGAAGCTGCCGCCACAGGTGACGGTCAATACGACGCGTTCGTCAAAGGATTGCACAAAATATATGACGAAAAACTGCACCGCGAGTTTCCTGTGCTGACCAACTACTTTGTAACCATTCCCCCCGGCGGACGAACCGACGCCTTGGTGCAGACAATCATCTCGTGGGAGTATAAAGGCAAGACTCTGCGAACTCGAGGTCTTGACGCTGACCAAACGGACTCCGCCATCAAGGCAACAATCAAGATGCTCAACGCTATAGAGAATATGTAGCTTTTTTATATGAATAAGCTCGTTTTATTTTTGAGTCTGATGTTATTGCTGGCTGCTTGCGGCGGAGGTCAGGGTGGTCATATCGATGATGCGGATACCATTCAGGACACGATTATTGACACAATGCCCCCTCTGCCAGCTGACGAGGAAGATTCTTTGCAAGCCGAGAAGGTTATATCAAAGGCCGCCGACGGAGTGTTCTACGATTTCATCGCTTCCTTTTGCCAGAACAGCAAATACCAACGCTCGCGTATCGTTTTCCCGCTGCAGCGCACGGTAAATGGTGTCGCTTACATTATAGAGAAGCACCATTGGCATTTCTCCAAGCTCCATTTCAATTCAGACGCTTACACCGTTTTCTTTCCCAATATCAAGGACATCGACTTGGAAAAAGCCGACACTATCAATAAAGTAACTGTTCAGTGGTACGAGGTCGAGAAAGACTTGGCCAGCAATTACTTCTTTGAGAAGACTGACGGCCAGTGGATGCTTACCTCCATTGACGAACACCCTATTGCCGAGGACCCGAACAGCCATTTCTTGCGGTTTTATGCTAACTTCGCTGCCAACCCGCAGTTTCAGGCCGAACACCTTGCCGATATGCTCATCTACGATGGCATAGACCCCGACTGCGAAGACGACTTCGATGTGAGCTATGTAAGCAATCGCAAGATACCAGCGGCCGACTGGAGCGAAACGCTAATTCCCATTCTTCCCGATGAAACTTTCTCTAACATCGATTTTGGTCAAAACCTCAGCGCCGCCACTACCGAGCGCATCGTGTCGTTGGAGTCTCCTGCGTCGGGATTTAACAGCCGCCTCTATTTCCGTCGCAACGGCGACACATGGTTGCTCTACAAGATAGAAAACCTTTAGTCTCATGCTGACTTGTTTGTATCACTATCCGTTGCGTCAGCGCAATTCTTTCGGTCTTGATGTCAAGGCCGCCAAGTTTGTGGAGTATAGCAGCGTTGCCGATTTGCAGACTTTTGTGCGGCAGAATGGGACTAACCCGCTTGCCGACACAAAACAGCCATTATGGTTGCACATCGGTGGGGGAAACAATCTGTTGTTTACAGACGATTATCAAGGTGTAATATTGCATTCCGCTCTGCGTGGCGTGGAGGAGGTTTATCGCACAGCAGACAAGGTGCGTTTGCGTGTAGGTGCAGCCGAGCACTGGGACACGTTTGTCGCGTGGAGCATAGAGCATGGCGCATACGGCTTGGAAAATCTTTCGCTTATCCCTTCAGAGGTCGGCGCTGCCGCAGTGCAAAACATTGGTGCTTATGGCGCGGAGGCCAAAGACTTCATTTATAGCGTCGAAGCAGTAGACCTTCACACTGGCGAGGTAGCTATGTTCGCCAACGCCGAGTGCAATTTCGCCTATCGTTTCAGTAACTTCAAAGGCGCATGGGCAGGTCGCTATGCTATCACTTATGTCATCTTTGAGCTGGCGCTGAACTTCGTGCCTAACCTGTCTTACCACGCCCTTGCCGAGCAGATTGGCGACAATGCCACAGCCAAAGACCTCCGTGAGGCAGTAATTCGCATTCGTCGCGGTAAGTTGCCCGAACCTGCGGAGCTGGGCAATGCCGGCAGCTTCTTTATGAACCCCGTTATCAGTCCAGAGCAGTTCGCCGAGTTGCAAAAAGCCTATCCCGCTGTGCCACATTTCGCAGTCGACGAAGGCATCAAAGTGCCTGCCGCATGGCTCATAGAGCAGGTTGGTTGGAAAGGACGTACCCTCGGCTCTACAGGCGTCTATGAACATCAGCCCCTCGTGCTTGTCAATAGGGGAGGCGCTGTCGGCGCAGACATCGTTCGCTTGGCCGATGCAATCATCGGCGACGTCAAGGCCAAGTTCGCAATTACCCTTCGTCCGGAGGTCATCATGGTTTAATAAGTAAATCAAACCATACCGCAACATGAAGCTGACCTTTCTCGGAACAGGAACATCTAACGGAGTACCCGTCGTGGGCTGCGGTTGCGAGGTGTGCCACTCTTCAGACCCGCGCGACAGCCGCCTGCGCTCCAGCGTCTTGTTAGAGTTCTCGTCCATCGAGTCAGAGTCCGCAACAAAAATATTGGGAGGACACTACCGCATGGACGAAGACACCGTCTATGCCACAGTGCGTAGCGTCAACACGCGCATCTTGATAGACTGCGGCCCTGATTTTCGCCAGCAAATGATGCGCCAGCCATACGGCCCCATACACGCACTGCTCGTTACTCACGAGCACTATGACCACGTGGGAGGTATCGACGATTTCCGCCCTTTCTGTGTCTTTAATACAATTCCTATCTATGGCGAGCCGCTTGTCGTTCAGCACCTTGCCGAGCGATTGCCCTATTGCTTCGGAGCGCAAAAGTATCCCTCCGCACCAGCGCTCGAGCTTCATACTATCGAACCCGCCAAGCCCGTCAGCATTCGCGGCATAGAGATTCTGCCACTCCGCGTGATGCACGGCAAGCTCCCTATTCTTGGCTTTCGCATAGGCCGCTTTGCTTATATTACAGACATGAGTACCGTGCCAGTCGAGACTCTCGCATTATTGCAAGGGCTCGACACACTCGTGGTCAATGCCTTGCGCAAAAATCCGCACCCCACTCATCAGAACATCGCCGAGGCCGTATCGCTTGTAGAGATGCTAAAACCGCGTCGCGCCTATTTCACCCATTTAGCTCATTCCGCAGGCTTGCACGCCGACTCTGCAGCACTGCTCCCCGCCAACACCCGATTTGCCTACGATGGCCTGCAACTCGAGGTGCAGCTCTGACCATCGTACTCCCCTGTTTTTATTCCCATTTCACACCCTTGCCTCTCTAACTGCGCTGCACGCTATTCTCATAGTCGTGCATCTTGTTTTTATTGTCGTGCGGACTTGCACAAATGTCGTGCGCGCACGATTTTTGGGTCTCCACATTTGTTTTTTCATCGTGAAACTTTAAAAATTCATATATGAATTTTTAAAAAACCTTATAAGAATTTCTGAGAATTTATATAAGAATTTTTGAAAATTCTTATAAGATTTTTTCATTCTTCACGACATTTCTACGCGCGCCGAGGCTCAAAAATCGCGCGCGGAGGGCTTTTCTATGAATTTCGACGAGGTTGGGTAAAACTTTGAGATGGTTAGGGGGCGCTTTCGACGACATATCGGTATGCACAAACGATGTTCGCTGTTTTTTTTGCGTGATTTTTTGCCAATTTCAAACTATTCACTACTTTTGCAACGTCTTGGGGGAGAAATCCCAAGACCGAAGAAGCGTTCCGCGCTTTATCCT
>JAFLUU010000096.1 GCA_022508585.1 Prevotellaceae bacterium
AACGACCCCCTGATTAACAGTCAGGTGCTCTAACCAACTGAGCTACTGAAGCAGATGCAGACGCGAGTATCTAAGACCTCTTTGAGCGTTTTGCGATGCAAAGATAATGACTTTTTTGAAATAAAGCACTATCTTTGCACAAAAATTTAACCTCGAACATGAAAAAAATCATTTTCGCACTATTTTTTTGCCTCTTGACAGGCGGAATAAAGGCTCAAAACCTATCTAACATCTCCGAGCAGTTGAAAATTTTTAACCAGCTCTACAAAACGCTTGATCTATATTATGTAGATACCCTAAACGCACAGAAAAACATTACCACGGCTATCAACGCCATGCTCTACGAGCTGGATCCGTACACCGAATATTATACGGCTAAAACCGCTAAAGACCTAAATACTATGACCACGGGCAAATATGCGGGCGTGGGCGCGCTGATACATTATTATAAAGCAGAAGATCGCTGCGTTATCTACCAGCTCTATGAGGGCAAGCCCGCGCAGATGGCTGGCCTAAAGGTTGGCGACGTGCTTCTCTCAATCGACGGCAAGGATACGGGCAAGAAAGGCAATATGGAGGTCGGCTCGTATGTTAGCAGCGTGAGCAATGCTCTGCGCGGCGATGCCAATACGGTGGCCGTGGTGAAAGTGAAGCGGCAGGGCGTGGTGGACACGGTGGCGGTTAATATTACGCGCGCCAATGTGCAGATGCCCAGTGTCCCTTATAGCGGCATGATAAGCCCCGAAATCGGCTATATCTGTCTCAGTACTTTCACCTCTAACTGCTCGCAGGATGTTTTGCAGGCTCTGCAAGAGCTGAAGCGGCAAGGCGCGAAGTCGCTCATCCTCGACCTGCGCGATAATGGCGGCGGTTTGGCCAACGAGGCCGTGAAAATCGTTAATCTGTTTGTAGAAAAAGGCAAGCTCATTCTCAAAATGAAAGGTAAGATTGCCGAGGCCAACACTTCCTACGCTACGCAAAACAAGTCGGAGGATCTGCAAATGCCGCTGGTTGTGTTAGTGAACGGCAATTCCGCTTCATCTTCGGAGATTGTCTGCGGGTCGCTGCAAGACCTCGACCGCGCCGTGATAGTAGGCGAGCGTACTTACGGCAAGGGGCTTGTGCAGCAACCGCATGAACTTCCTTTCAACGGGGTGCTCAAACTGACTACGAGTCATTACTACATTCCCTCCGGCCGTTGCATTCAGGCTTTGGATTACACTCATCGCGCCGAGAACGGGGAAGCTTACCGCACGCCCGATAGCCTAACCAAGGTCTTCTATACCGAGGCCGGCCGCCCAGTGCGCGACGGCGGCGGCATCACGCCCGACATTATAGTTAAGGACACTCTGCCGCTAACGCTGGCTTATCTGCGCCAAAGCGATGAGTACTTCGACTGGCTCAACAAATACTGCGCTGAGCATAGCACTATCAGTCCTGCTGGCGAGTTTGTCCTGTCGGAGGAGGACTATGCTGACTTCGTGGCCTATATAACATCATCCGAATTCACGCCCGAAAGCCGCAGCAAGCGTGCCATCGAGCAGCTGCGCAATATTTTGAAGGCCGAGCAGGCGACCGATGAGGCCGCTGCGGCATTAGATGCCCTCGAACAGAGCCTTAGCCCCGATATGAAGAAGCTGCTCATGCAGAATAAGGAAACGATGGCTCCGCTCATCAGCTCCGACCTCTGCGACCGCTACTATTATACTGCCGGCGCGCAGCAAAACCTGCTACTGCACGACAAGCAACTTGACGCAGCCATAGAAATACTGCAAAACACAGAACGTTACAAAGCTCTGCTTAAACCAATAAAAGAATAAGATCAATCATCAAGTAGGACAAACGATGCCCAATAGAATGGATCTGTAAATCCATTCTCTCGAACAGTACGCTGTGCATCACGAAAAGCTTGTATCTTAGTCTTACCACTTGCTAACCCTTCATAAAAAGCTGTCATCATTATCTGCGTAGCGTTATCAGAAACGCTCCACAAGCTCATTAACAAGCTATGCACTCCCGCTTTTTTGAAGCCACGTTGCAAACCAAAGACGCCCTCTTCACGCAACTGCCCTAATCCTGTCTGACAAGCGGAAAGAACAACCATATCAGTGCCACGAAAATCCATTGACGCTATCTCACGTGCAGTAAGAATGCCATTCTCCATACCATCTGGCACAGACATTTCTTTAAGCACATTATTAGCACCAGCAAGAAGCAGTCCAGAGAAACATAGGCTGTTGTCAGCTTGCACAGACTCGCCCTTGGCAATATCTAAATACGCCAATTGCTGTGTTTTCCCCCGTGTTTCATCTTCATTAAGACAGAAACCATGAGTTGCCACATGAATTAATCCTATATTACTGCCGCTTAACGACTTAAAACTGCTTTCTGTTCCATCTGTGCCGATATACATTTTTGTATCTATATCCTGCTGCATCAGACACTCGCCAATCAGTTCAGCTTCCTTAAGCGTACCTGGCAAATAAGACACACTTCTTTGATTAGCACGCATAAAACCGTCAACAGCACGCACATCATCTTCTGCAAGTTCCTGCATTGCTTCAATATCAAAGAAAGCAAGAAAATTTTCGTCCTCCTTAGAAAGGCGTTCATCCGCTAACTGAATGTCTGTAAATGACGCATTATAATCTAACCCGCCATAAATAACAGCATTTCTTGAAATACTATTATTGTCGTGAGACTGAACTAAATCTTTTGTCGAAGATATACGGTGTATCGCGTATTCTTCACAAATAGGATGACCATTATATTGCAGATATTCTATTCCCCACTGATGAAAAAGTCCAGAAGGACTAAAATAAATATTATTTACCCCATCAAGTCTTTCTGCAATATTAGCCCAAACCATACCACCTATGATAGAATCTGCAAATACAGCGTTTACTCCTTCTGGAGACTTGAGAGCATCTTCAAGTGAAAGACCAGCAAAGCGAACATCTCGCATATCAAAATCGTTAAAAAGCTTTATCAATTGTGGAGCTGACCACCCTCTACGTGCCAACAATGCCATATACGTCTTTCCTACCCCTTCTATATTCAAGTCAAAGAACTCAATTGCTGCTTCATCATCAGACAACGCTGTAGCAACTTGTTCATAAGTGATCGTCATCGCTTCTGTAAAATCGCCAAATTCTTTACAATCTCGTATGAGCTGACGCTCCAACCTCGTTGCAGTTGTCATCATCTCGTTGATGTTGACAGTATCGATTAGCTGCGGATTACGCCACGCTATCTCTATCTTATTTTGAATTGCTGCAAGTGCAGTATATGCGTCTTGTAATTCTTTGCTCGCCGTGCGAGCTAAGAATCTCTTGAAATCTATTTCAGAATTAAGCAATATTCCTTTCGTAAAAAGCAACGAATTGTAAGTGTCAATCAGCATCGAATCCTTATCTGACATCAAATATGCCAAGTATGGGGCGGCATTAAAGACATATTTCCTCTCACCCCAATAAATTTCGCGGCCTCGTGTTGACAGGTGGGAGAAATTAGAACGAACTTGCCTTGACTGAAGTTCCAATGCCTTATGAAAGCTTTGTGTAGCAGCAGACTTATCTCCTTGACACAAATAATAGTTAGCTACATTGAAATACTGCATCACAAGGTCGGGATGTTCGCTACCAAGCACACGTTGCAAAATATCTATAGCTTTCGTCTCTAATGTTATAGCGGTATGCAAACTATCGCGAATGCTCTCATAGAAAGCTTTATTCGCAAGAATTTTAGCATAAAACGAGTCCTCCTGTCTTCCAATGGACTCGTATTGCTTTATTGCCTCGCCAGAATACTGTATTGCCAGATCCTCTTGTCCTGCATTGTGATAAAATAAAGACAAGTTGTTTAGAGCTAAAGCTTTCGTCTCCCAGAATTCACTTGTCTCCCCACAAATCTTTAGAGCACGCTTGCAAGTATCTATAGCCGCCTCAACCTCGCCTAAATGAAACAGATAACCTGATAGTTCATTGAGCACATTGGCCTCCCCTCCCCTATCATTATATTGACGTAGCACCACAAGCGCTTTTTCCGACAACTCCATCGCCTCTTTATAATTTCCTTCTGCGGCAAGATTCGCAGCCCACATAGTAAGCGCGTGTGAATAATTCATGTTATCTGCAACTGCCGTCCTGTCTGCTGCAAACAAACTTTCATTTATATCCGCGGCTTTCTGCAAATCGCCTTTTTTAAGGTAGATAGAGGCCATCTCGTTCATACATTCCATATACGCCAGGCCATTATCTCCAACAATAGTCTTATAAACCGAAGCTGCTTGATTCAATAGCTCAATTGCAGCATCATAATTCTCGAGATGCTTTTCATAAGTCGCGGTATTTAATAATAAACGCGCGTAATTCAAGCTATAAATATCCTCATTATATTGAAATATACTTATAGCCTTACGTGCATTAGCCACAGCCTCGGCATAATTGTCCTCATGAGCAAAGCTAACAGACCTATTACTGAGTATAGACGCGTATCTTATACTTAAAGTGTCGATCTTCTTTATGCTTTTGTCCACAAGTTTATCAATTTTATTGTCCTTTTCTTGATTACCAGTCAAGGTATAACACATAGAGAGGCTGTTTACTGCAGCAGAATAGGTCTCACTTTTTTTATCCAATATTCTAACAGCCTCTTTGTAGAGCTCTTGTGCTTGAAGCAAGTCGCCTTGTGCATTACGCGACATCAGGGCACTCGCCATATTGTTAAGTACAGTGCCATAGTCATCGCTTTTGCGTCCAAAAGCCTTCGCGTATAATTCTTTTGCTATAGCATAGTTAGTAATAGCGTTGTCGTATTCATTTTTATTGAAATAGGCATTTGCTGCCTCAACATAAGTAACAGCAAGCCCCTTAAGGTCGTCCTTATTACGCGTGGAAACATTACCAAGTATATCGATAGCCGCATTTATCTGCCCCTGGGTCTGCAAATTCAGCGCCTTGCGTGTCAAAGCATTCGTATATTCTGACTTTGCACGCAATTGTGGAGACACACAAAGCCACATAAAGTGTTTATACAAGCTATCTGCCAGTTCATTATCCCCAGACTTTTCCGCCTTAGCAGCCTTAGAGTAAGCTTTCTCGGCAATCTTTTCTAATTTGTCGGCCAATTCCGTTCTATAGCCCATCAACTTTCGGAACTCGTCCGTCTCCTTTTCTTCATCTGTCGCAATTTCTATGTAACGAGCGATATTGGCATACGCATTTCTATAGTCCTTGGCGTTATAAGCCTCGATTGCTGCATTTTTATATATGACAATACTATCATTAGGCATTAGAGCATACGCTCCGGCATTGCCACGACAAGCAAAAGAGATTAAGACTACAACTACGGTTATTATACGCTTTGACATCTGCTATCTTTTATTTGTAATTCACTTACTCTGCGACAGAAACCTCTACACTATCTTTACAAATCGTGTCTGCCACTTGTCGATATACAACAGTATCTCTTTTTTCATTACACCCACACGGACACATCTTGCAACAGCGCACCACTTGTAGCGTGTCCGCATTATCACAACAGCGTGCCACACTATCTGTCAATATTACGTCTTGTAACAAAGAGTCTTGTAATTGCACACATGTGCTATCATCGAGTAGTATAACTCCATCACGAAAAACAGTGGCATGATTATCCTCTATATTTTTACGCCCGGAGCTGGAGCCTCTGTATATCTGCGACAACAGATAGTTCATAAATTTCGCTGTAGTCTCCTTAGTACAGTTTGTTGCATTATCCTCAACGTACTTACTAATAGTACCGACATAATTACCGGACACAGAATATTGCTTTCGCTCAACGGGAGCAAGCAAAGTCAGCACACTACCTTCAGACAAAATGACTATATCGTTTGACGAAATCTTCTGCCCTACAGAAAGCGCCACCTTCTCTGTACCATTCTGCAACAAAACTGTTCCTTGCAGCTTAGAAACAAGCAACTTTTGCCCACCTTCTGTGTGTGCATAAACAATAATCGCAATCGCGATAGCCGCGAATAAAGTTAAAAACTGTTTCATTTCTTTATTTTTTTATGTTTTATATTCAGTCCTTTGATGTTAATAATGAATGCATACCACTTGCGCGCATTACCAAGCAAGGCAATACCAGCCATTGCCCACGCAGTATTGAAATATATAGCCGCATCAACGAAGAGAACGTAACAGACATAAGCTAAGAAGAAAATAAAAAAGAAGCGGAATAAGCTCTCGCCAATACCGGATGTGCCCAAATATTTCACAACATAGCGCTGGCTATCCAACAAGCGCTTTTGCAGTAAAGACGACATCATCTGGAAGAACCATATCAGCAATATCGTGATCAGCCACAAGTTAAAGGCGCGCACTTCCTTCGTCCCATTATGTTTAACAATCGTCTGCACAGTATATGCAAGTATCTCCACCCCCGCAAGCCTGCCGATAGGAGTGTAATGACGGTCCTGCTCATCGTGCATAGCGCCAAAAAGCACAATATGTCCGCGAATAAGCTCAGGATGCAGCTTTATCTCCTCCGGAGTGAGTACAGGAAAATACGTATCCGAGTAATTAATACTTTGATTAGCGCCTGCCTCAGCAAGAATAGCGTCGCCCCTATACTGCGCAGCTACATACGCAGGCAAAGAGTACTCCTTCTGTCCCTCCGCCATGCGCCAAATGCCAAAACTACGCACAGTGCCGCCATTAATGTCCCTCATCACGTTAGTATAGCCTTCCTTAACGTCTGCATACTCTGCAAAGAAAGAACTCGCAGCTCTATCAAACTGATTAGTAGAGTCATTATAGTCCATTAGCTTCTTTGCCCAGATTATAGGCACATTATCGTCGGCAAATGCAATCTCGGCAATGCGCTCACTGCCAATGGTGTCGCCCTTTAAGCCGTCAAAAACGATGTCAACCCCCACAATTGCAGGTTCATACATCTTGATAGTGTCAAGAATGTCTGCCAAACGCGAACGTTCGTAGACATCGGTCATGTCCACAATCGTGATAATATCGCTCGTGTCGCGCACATCACCAGAATTACTGATTTCGTAGAAAATATCAGTCATACGAAAATTCATCATTGACCTTTGGACAGGATTTAGGAACGTCAAATTCAGAAACATCTTAAATATAACAATAAACAATATGCTTATCGCTACTATTATTATATGTTTTACGTTCACTACTTCAGTAAAAAGCCTTCTCATCATTGCCATTTTTTACAATATAGATTACGCAAAATTAACAAAAATCCTCAAATAGAGGCCACAAGACAGTTAAAATATGTATAAATAACAATTTGTGAGGCTCAAAGTTGCAATATCAGTTTTGCAACTTTGAGCCTCACAAACTTAAATCTCTCTTAGCGCGAGGGATTACTTATCCTGTGCCACAATAATGGCTACACGGCTCTGAGGATTGTCGCCGTAAGGCATCACTTTGTCGCCCTCGGAGGTAACTATGAGGCGGCTGGCATCGATACCTGCGTCAATTATGGCCTTAGCTACGCTCTGAGCGCGTCGCTCGGCATAGCGGGCATTCAGAACATGATTGCCGGTGCCGGCATCAGCGTGGCCGGTAATAGTAGCCTTAGCCTCGGGGTGAGATTTCAGGAACTCTACCATTCGCTCAATCTTAACAGCCTCTTCTTTCCTAATTTCCCACTTAGAAATAGCGAAGAAGATGTTTTCTGTAGCAACCATAGGCATCACAGGCTTGGGAGCAGGCTTCACTTCGGGCTTCTCCTTAACCACAGGAGCTACGGGGGCAGTCTCCACAGTCTTATTCTCGGTTACAGGCACTACAGGAGCGACAACACGAGGCGAGGGATAGGTATGTTTCTTGAAGCCGAACTTGTAAACGAGGCCGGCCTGGGCAGTAAGACGCCAGTCGTCGCTGTTAGACTTCTTGGAATTGAAACGGTCGTCCGTATTATTGGCGTCAACCTCGATGTTAAAAGCCAGACGCTTGCTCAAGTTAGCCTCAAGCTGGAGGCCGGCGCGCAGATTGTGGGAATAACGATGCTTTGTCCACGCCTCGGGAGCTAAATTGCGGAGGCGGCGATATTCATTAATAAGGCAATTAACCTCATTATTGTGCCAAGAGTAGTTGAGGCCCACACCGCCCACGAACACGAGGTTGAGGAAGTGTTCCTTCTTTTGGCTAACAAGATTAGTAAGGTTGACCAACAAGTCGACATTTGCGTTGTAGTACTTGAATTTGTACTTCAGATCCTTCTTATCCTCGCCTACACTGGGGAACACGCCCTTCGAGTCGAGACCCGACACGTGCAAGCGGCCACCGACCACGCTGTTGTAGTAGCCACCCACGTAAACCGAGCCCACAGGCTGGAGGAGCTTCAACAAATTGTAGTTCGTAAGGGTAGAAGACACACCGCCCTGCACACCAACGAAGTAGTGAGACTCTCTTTCCTTCACATCACTGCCGCCCTGCGCCTTGGCAGTCGACAACAAGCTCCCGGCCACTAACGCAATGGCAAGAGAACAGATAAAAAATAACTTCTTCATAGATATTTACAATGTTTACAATTTTTTACAAAATTACGGACGTTTTTTCATTCGGCCAAATTTTATACTTATTTTTATGCACAAAACACCATTTCGCGCCATATTTCACAAAAAACAAGCTAAATTTATACTATTATCGTTATCGTCGCACCTATTCTCGTCGAAGTTCATACAAATGTCGTGCGCATCTGATTTTTTAGCCTCGGCGTTCGTATTTTCATCGTGAAACTTTAAAAATTCCTATAAGAATTTCTAAAAAACCTTATAAG
>JAFLUU010000097.1 GCA_022508585.1 Prevotellaceae bacterium
AAGAAAGTTCTTTACTAATCAATAAAACAACTGAAACAATATGAAAAAGACATATTTTGCACCCATTTATTAAGACAATGGATATGTTTTCTATGATGCAGCTAATAACAGTCTCTATACCAGCACTTTTTGATGACGAGGTAATATTTAACAACGAGAGCAGTATGTTCTCAAAAGAACCTACAAAAGACTTCTGGGAGTAATAACCGCACTCCCATAGCCCGCATTGGCGGACTACGCATATAACGAAAGTAGCCAGCACATGAACAAAGTATGTGTAGGCTACTTTAATAAAAGCGTGTGCGTGAAAAGAAATATCGTGCGGACAACACCTATAGTCGTGCGCACCGATACAAAAGCGCGTCAAAACTTTTTTTCTAATGTAGTGCAGACGAGGAAAAATATCATATAAACCACCAGTCCGCACGACCATAAACACCGCGTGGTAATTTGCGAGGCATTTTAGGCTGTAAACGAGGCTTTATGTAAGATTTTGTGGCTAATAGATGCGAGAATTGTAAAAAAATGATTACTTTCGCAGTGGAAAATGAAACATCGTTAGACCGTGAAGATAAAGGATGTCATTGCGACCCTTGAAGTATTCGCGCCTCTGCCCTTACAAGACGAGTATGATAATGCCGGCCTGCAAGTGGGATTGACAGAAGCGGAAATTTCAGGGGCCTTATTGTGTTTGGATGTAACGGAGCAGGTGCTGGTTGAAGCGGTCGGCAAGGGTTACAACCTTGTGGTGGCGCATCACCCGCTGTTGTTCCGCCCACTGCGCCGGTTGAGCGATGAGACTCAGGTGGAGCGCTGTGTGCGCTATGCGGTGAGCAATAATCTGAACATCTATGCAGCACACACGAATCTCGACAATGCTGCAGGGGGCGTGAGTTGCGACCTTGCCGCACAACTGGGGCTGCAGGAGATAGAGTTTCTCAATGCGAACAACGCGGAGAGCGGCAGTGGCGCAATCGGTGTGCTACTCCAGCCTATGGCTGCACGCGAGTTTGTGGCTAAGGTTAAGGATTTGTTGGGCACGGAGTGCGTGATGGGCAACGCTTTGATTGAGCGACCTATCAGCAAGGTGGCTTTATGTGGTGGTGCCGGCGACTTCCTGCTCGGCAAGGCTATCGACAAAGGGGCTGACGCGTTCTTAACGGGCGAGATGCACTATCATCAATACTTTGGTCATGAACAGGAGATACAGATAATAGTGGCAGGACATTACCAGACAGAACATCATGTGCCTGCTTTGCTACAAAAGATGCTCGCACAGAAGCATCCGGAATTACCGACCAGCATCACCACCGTTAATACAAACCCGATAATTTGCCTTTAACGAAAATATAACCTTATAACATTATAATAATATGGCTAAAGAAATTACAAAAACTTCTCCTACGGAAATGACCGTGGAGCAAAGGCTAAAAAACCTCTACAAGTACCAAACCGTATTGTCTAAAATCGACGATATTCGTACTATTCGTGGTGAGTTACCTTTAGAGGTGCAGGATCTGGAGGACGAGATCGAGGGTCTAGGTGCTCGTATCACACGTTTGCAGGAAGACCTGAAGGGTGTAAACAGTGATATCAACCGATGGAACGAGGATAAGATTCAGGCACAGGCTGCGATAGATCGCTGTCAGTCACATCTGGACGACGTACGTAACAATCGTGAGTATGATGCACTGAGCAAGGAGATTGAGTTCCAGCAGCTTGAGATACAGCTTCGAGACAAAAAGATACGTGAAGCGAATGAATACAAGAGGAACTGCGAGGAGCAGGTAAAGCAGAGTCTTGAGACCCGTGAAGAGCGTGTGCGCGATTTAGAAGCCAAGCGCACTGAACTTGAGGAAATCATTGCCGAAACTCGCGTAGAGGAAGATAATTTGCGCAACGAAGCGAAAGTTCTAGAGTCTACGATTGACTACCGTCTATTGTCTTCATTCAAGCGTATCCGCAAGAATAGTCACAATGGTCTCGGTATTGTCTATGTGCAGCGTGATGCCTGCGGTGGCTGTTTTAATAAAATTCCACCTCAGCGTCAGCTCGACGTGCGTATGCACAAGAAAATTATCGTTTGTGAATATTGTGGCCGCATTCTGATAGACCCAGAGTTGGCCGGTGTGCAGATGGACAAGCCTACGGAAGAAGAGAAGAAAGGAGTAGCACGTCGCCGTCGTACTACAAAGAAAGCGGAATAACACGAAGCGCAGATTATTGTTGTAAGTCTACTTACTTATATTATAACAAAATCCTGAGTAATATTTACTCAGGATTTTGTTGCTCCCTTAATTGGCGTTGTCCGAAAGATATTTGATGCGCACAAGGCGAATTTCTTCCTTACTGAAATCATCGCCGAGTTCATCTTTAGCACGCTCGATGTCGTCTGTCTCTGCTTCGTCGAAATAATCGTATATTTCGTTGATTTTATCCTCATCGATTACAGCTTCTACGAAATAATCAATATTAATCTTAGTGCCAGAGTATACTATAGAGTCTATTTCGTCGAGCAAATCACTGAAATCTATACGGTTAGCTTCGGCATAGTCGTCAAGATCTACTTTACGATCGATGTTCTGTATTATATTGATCTTAAGTTTTGATTTGTTTGGAACCGTGCGAATGCGAAAGTCCTCAGGACGTTCGATCTCGTTGGTTTCGCAATGACGCTTGATTAAAGCAAGAAATTCGTTACCGTATTTCTTGACCTTGCCTGCGCCAACGCCTGGAATGTTGAGTAACTCATCGCTGGTAATAGGGTAAGTAGTAGCCATTGCCTCGAGCGATGGGTCTTGGAAGATGACATAAGGAGGTTTGCCTTTCTCTTTTGCTACCTTGTTGCGAAGTTCCACGAGCATCTCATAGAGTTCCTGATCCAGAGCATTGCTCTCGCCAAAGGATTCGATGTCAGCAGTATCGCCATCCTCATCAAAATCAGAATCGACAGTAATCTTGAAGTCGGTGGGCTTCTTAAAAAACTTCTTACCCTTGGCGGTTATGCGCAGTGCGCCTTGATTCTCCTTATTCTTGTCAAGATATTCTGCCAGCAGAGCCTGACGAACTACCGATTGCCAGAGAGTACGGTCGTCGCTCTCACCAATGCCAAACAGTTCCAGCTCATTATGCTTATACTCCTGCACTGCATCAGTTTCCTTGCCAGTAACAATATCAATGATATGCTCCTCTGAGAAATTTTCCTTGACAGTTTGAATAATCTCTATAATGTTACAAAGTTGGTCTTTAGCTTCCACTTTAGTTTTAGGGTGTTTACAATTATCGCAATTATGACAATTTTCTTTATTATACTCTTCTCCGAAATAGTGCAACAGCAATTTGCGTCGGCAGACTGATGATTCGGCATAGGCCGCAGTTTCCCGTAAAAGCTGGCGGCCTATATCCTGCTCACTGACGGGCTTATCTTCCATAAATTTCTCGAGCTTATGTAAATCTTTGTGAGAATAGAATGCAAGGCAGTAACCCTCTCTACCATCGCGACCGGCACGGCCAGTCTCTTGATAGTATCCCTCAAGGCTTTTGGGAATATCAAAATGAATGACAAAACGGACATCAGGCTTATCAATACCCATACCAAAAGCGATAGTGGCAACAATTACCTTGATGCGCTCCATTAAGAAATCATCCTGCGTAACCGAACGCTCCTGCGCTTCCAATCCTGCGTGGTAAGCAGCAGCTTTTATGCCGTTGGCTTGCAAAACTTGGGCGAGACGTTCCACTTCTTTGCGGCTGAGACAATAAATAATGCCGCTCTTGCGCGGACGTTCAGAGATGAACCTGATTATATCTTTGTCAACATTCTTTGTCTTAGGGCGAACCTCGTAATAAAGATTGGGGCGATTGAAAGAACTCTTGAACTCTTCTGCATCAACGATGCCGAGGTTCTTCTTTATGTCGAGACGAACTTTATCGGTCGCAGTGGCAGTAAGCGCTACAATTGGAGGACGCTTGCGTGTAGCTTGAAGAATATCACCAAGATAGACGGCTGCATTACTCATCGCCTCAACGAGCAACAGCAAGCCCTCATCTGTAGTTGGTTTAAACACAGACTCCTTAAGATTGACCAGCTCGGTGTTTATCACATCGAGCGTTAGACGACCTTCATTCCTAAAGCTTTCGGGTTTCAGCATCGCCATAATCTTACTCCACTGCAGATCATTGGCATCATCAAACTGCATCTGCGGATTTTCCTCATCGACATTTGCTTCCGCGCCAACAACCTCCTGACAAACGGTCTTAACCATCAATTTGAAGTCGTCGAAAGTAAAATTGTCGTTGATGAGGCTTGCTCGCACATTCTTGTGAATAGTCATAAACCGCTCGACAATATTTGCAGCCACACCGTACATCTTCATCGTAATCATGTTGATTGCAGGGCGTATCTCGCGATACTCATAGCGGAAGTCGTGTCCCCATTCAGAAATGCAGTGTGCCTCATCAATGGCATAAAAAGAAATATTAGCCTTGCTGAAAAATTCACTATTGCCAGGCTTGGTCAGAGTCTCGGGCGCAACATACAACATCTTGACGCGACCTGCCAGAACATCGTTCTGAACTTCCAATAGCTCCTGCCGTGAGAGAGTGGAGTTCATGAAGTGAGCCAGATGCTCCTCCTCGACTTGCATACGCAGCGCATCGACTTGATTTTTCATCAGCGCGATGAGCGGCGAAATGACAATGGCCGTTCCTTCCATCATCAGGGCTGGCAATTGGTAGCAAAGCGACTTACCACCGCCGGTAGGCATAAGCACAAAGGTGTCATTGCCGTCCAGAACATTCTGAATGACCTTTTCTTGGTCGCCCTTGAACTTATCGAAGCCGAAATATTGCTTCAGACAGTCGTAGATTTCTTTGCTATTGCTCACAATTATATATGTTTAAGCCTTGAGACTCGTATTGTCCAGCATATTTACCGTTCAAATGTTAAACAAAATTAAAACAACATTTCCAAACTGCAAGTTTTTTTTGAGAAAAAAAATAATCAAGCACGAAAAAAATGTGTGTTTATGGCATCTGCATGCCTGTTTTGATTAAGTAGATAAAAAATAGGGGCATCTTAAGATGCCCCTGCTGGTGATAATGTTAGATTTTCGTTCAGATGTTCCCTCGCGTAACTTTCGGTCAGCTTGAAACGCCGCTGTCGGCTGGAGGGAATCTCAAAGAGCGCGTCGCGCAAGATGCCCTCAACGATAGAACGCAAGCCGCGGGCGCCAAGTTTGTACTCTACAGCCTTATCGACGATGAAGTCGAGCGCTGTATCGTCCACCTCCATTTGTACACCATCCATCTCCATTATCTTCTTGTACTGACGGATGATAGAATTGCGCGGCTCGGTGAGGATACGGCGCAGCGCGTCACGGTCAAGAGGGTTGAGATAGGTCAGTACCGGCAGACGACCGATAATTTCGGGGATCAGTCCGAACGAACGGAGGTCTTGCGGCATCACATACTTCATCAAATTGTCCTTATCAATCTTGAGCGTGTTCTGTACCGAGTTGTAACCCACCACATGAGTGTTCATGCGTTGAGCAATCTTGCGCTCAATGCCGTCGAATGCGCCGCCGCAGATAAACAAGATGTTGCGGGTGTCAAGATGAATGTACTCTTGGTCAGGATGCTTGCGCCCGCCTTTTGGCGGCACATTGACCACGGAACCTTCAAGCATCTTAAGCAATCCTTGCTGCACACCCTCGCCGCTAACATCGCGAGTAATGGACGGATTGTCGCCCTTGCGAGCGATTTTGTCGATCTCATCGACGAAAACGATGCCGCACTCGGCTGCTTTCTCGTTATAGTCGGCAGCTTGCAGCAGGCGAGTGAGAATACTCTCGATGTCCTCGCCAACATAGCCTGCCTCAGTGAACACAGTAGCGTCAACAATTGTAAAAGGCACATTGATGAGACGAGCAATGGTGCGAGCCAGCAGCGTTTTGCCAGTACCGGTGGAGCCAACCATGATGATATTGCTCTTTTCAATCTCAACATCATCTTTTTCGGTCTCGCTCTTTTGCGAAAGACGCTTGTAGTGATTGTACACCGCCACGGCAAGGGTCTTTTTAGCCTCGTCCTGCCCTATTACATACTCGTCGAGGAAAGTCTTAATCTCCTTAGGCTTGGGAATTTGGCGGAAATCGGTGCTAAACCCGTTGTGCCCGTGCTTGACAGCCTTGGGGTGAGTGTTAGCCTCCACCACCTCCCACGCTCCGCGCGCGCAGTCGTTGCAGATGTAACCATGCAGTCCTTCTATTAGCATCTCGACCTTATCTCCGTCGCGCCCGCAGAAAGAACAGCATTGCTTCTTGTTGTTAATCGCCATCGTTATTTAGAAATCAGTGGCAAATCTATGAATTTCGTCTTTCTAATGCTTCTTTTTCTCCAGCACTTGGTCAACCATGCCGTACTCCTTGGCCTCCTGCGCCGTGAGCCAGTGGTCGCGGTCGGCATCGGCCAGCACAGTCTCGTAGTCCTTGTGGGCATGGTCAGCAATAATTTGCGTCAGCTCACGCTTGAGTTTCTGAATCTCGCGAGCAGTAATCTCAATGTCTGAAGCCTGTCCCTGAACGCCGCCCATCGGCTGATGAATCATCACGCGACTGTGAGGCAGAGCCGAGCGCTTGCCCTCTTCGCCGCTCACAAGGAGCACAGCAGCCATCGAGGCAGCCATACCGGTGCAGATAGTGGCCACTTTGCTGTTGATAAACTGCATAGTGTCGTAGATGCCGAGACCGGCACTAACGCTACCGCCGGGACTGTTAATATAAATGAAGATATCCTTGTCGGGATCTACAGAATCAAGGTAAAGCAGCTGCGCCTGAAGGGTGTTAGCCGTGTAATCGTCGATCTGTGTGCCGAGAAAGATGATGCGGTCCATCATCAAGCGGCTGAACACATCCATTTGCGTTACATTCAGCTGCCGTTCCTCTAAGATATAAGGATTTAGATACTGATTCTGGCATTTCACCACATCATTGAGCACCATAGAGTTGATGCCCAGATGACCGGTGGCATATTTTTCGAAATCTGTCTTATACATATTTTATATATAGTTTGCGTTGTGTGCCCTATCGACTTACTGGAACATCTTGTTGAAGTCAGCAATCGAAATAGATTTATTCTTAAGCTTCACAACCTTCTTGGCAGCCTCGACAATAGCCGTATCGAAAGCACTGTTGGCGATAGTCTCGCGCTGTTTCTCGTCGTTAAGGCGCTCCTGAGCGAACTGCTCGAGCTGAGCCTCGGGCAAGTTGAACAAACCATACTGCGCCATTTGGATTTTAATCAATCGCTTGGACGCAGCCAGCATCGCGGCATCGTCAACCTTGACATCGAGGTTCTTTGCCAGCTCATTGCGTACCAGAGTCCAGCGGAGATCGTTGAGATAATCGCCGATATGCTCCTCTATCTGCTTGCGACCATCTTCGGTCTTGGCATTCTGAAGCACCATCTTCTTCAAGAGGTCTTCGGCCAGCTCAATCTTACCGGCTTTCTTTAGAGCCGCGTCCTTAAGGTCGAGCATAAACTTGTAGTCGCTGTCTTGAACATACTGAGCCTCCACATCAGCCTTAACACGAGCTTTGAATTCCTCCTCAGTCTTCACGCTACCGTCGGGATAAATCATGTTGAAGAGCTGTTCGTTCACCTCGCCCAGTTCAAAGTGGCTGATAGAATCTACATGGAAGGTAAACTCGCCGTTATGCTTCTCGGCTTCCTCCTTATCCACTTTGAGCAGCGATGCCAACTCGTGAGCGCGACCCTCGTAAGCCTTGGCAGGCGTGAAAACAATATCCTGACCTTTCTTGGCGTCCTTGAAGAGCGCTTTTTGATCATCGCTGACAAAGAAACGCGGCATCAGCGTAGCCTCCTCAACCTTAAGAGGTTCAGCCATAGGGCCGTTCTCGGTAAGAGTACCCCTCACGAGATCCTCTTCGTTGAATGTGTCGGCATCAACATTCTTGCCGTTCTGACGACGGAAGGCATCAATCTGCCCCTGCACGGTAGCATCGTCTACATCTATGTCATAGTAGTCTACAGAAGTGCGACCGTCCAATGTAATGTTGATCTCCGGAGAGAAAGCGAGGTCGAACTTAAACTCAAAGTCGTCCTTAGCAGCCACATCAGCAGCCTCGTTGTCCTCGCTCAGCATCGGCTCGCCCAGCACGCGCAGTTTTTCGTCGTTAATATAGTTGTTCACTGTGTCAGCCAGCAACTTCTGTAACTCATCGGCCTTAACCTCGGTACCATACATCTTCTGCACCAAGCTCATCGGCACCATGCCTTTGCGGAAACCGGGCATCTGCACTTTCTGCTTCAGCTTCTTGAGCGATGCAGTCAGTTTGTCGGCATAATCAGCCTTTACAATGTTTACAATCAGTTTACCGGCTACAGCGCCCTCGTTCTTTTCAAGTGTAATATTCATTATTTTTGTTTGTTATAAGGTTTCAACATTATTAATGCTACACTATTTTTATGCAAGAAGCATACCAAACTCCTCACCATAGTGAGCCAATCGGAACATTTAGCTTGCAAAATTAGTGTAAACCGAGCAAAAAGCCAAAGTCATAAGGACTTTTTTGTGCTCCTTATCCGGTTTTACGCTTTTTGACCGCGATTCAGCAAAACTATTCTCCACCGCGCTGTATCTAAATCTCCTCAAAACTACACCTAAAGGCCTCCGTACTTGCAGAAAACGCCTCCGCGCACGATTTTATGTCGTTCTCGCGCGTAGAAATGTCGTCAAAGTTTGAAAATTCATATATAAATTC
>JAFLUU010000098.1 GCA_022508585.1 Prevotellaceae bacterium
TAAGGTTTTTTAGAAATTCTTATATGAATTTTTAAAGTTTCACGATGAAAAAACAGACGCCGAGGCTCAAAAATCGCGCGCGGAGGCCTTTTCTGCGCACAAGATGCGCATTAGAAACAACGAGATGTACATTTGAAATGACGAGGTGCACAAAAGGAAGTTATTTGCTCTGGATTGGGTGCTATTTGCAGGCGATTTCGTGTTAAAATGGCTGAAAATGTCGTATGCTTGAGAAAAAAGAAGTAACTTTGCACATAATATAGATGAGCCAATGCCATTAGATGGTAGCTTGCGCTCTTCGTGCCGTGAACACAGAGCGGTCTAAAGACTGCCGACAACTATAAAAAACAATTAAATCTATACGGATATGAACTCTTTCCTTGCTGGTAAAGTGGTGTCAGACGGCCTGACATACGACGACGTGTTGCTAATCCCCGCTTACTCCGACGTGTTGCCTCGCGATGTGAAGTTAAGCACTCGTTTCTCGCGTAATATCACTCTTAATATCCCCTTTGTGTCCGCTGCTATGGACACTGTAACCGAGGCCAAGATGGCTATAGCCATTGCTCGCGAGGGTGGTATTGGCGTGATACACAAGAATATGTCGGTTGAGGAGCAGGCACGTCAGGTTGCTATCGTTAAGCGCGCTGAGAATGGTATGATATATGATCCCGTTACCATTCAGCGCGGCAAGACGGTGGGCGATGCACTGGCACTGATGAGTGAGTATCATATCGGCGGCATTCCGGTGGTGGACGGCAACGATAAGCTCGTGGGTATCGTTACGAATCGCGACTTGCGCTTCGAACTGAACATGGAGAGGCCTATCGACGAGGTAATGACGAGCGATAACCTCGTTACCACCGATCAGCAGACCGACCTGCGCAATGCTTCTAAGATTTTGCAGGAGAATAAAATCGAGAAGCTCCCCGTTGTTGGCAAGGACGGCAAGTTGGTGGGCCTGATTACCTACAAAGATATTACCAAGGCTAAGGATAAGCCTATGGCTTGCAAAGATGTGAAAGGGCGTCTGCGTGTTGCTGCCGGCGTTGGCGTTACTGCCGACACGCTGCAGCGTATGGAGGCCTTGATCAAGGCCGGTGCTGATGCTATCGTGATTGATACAGCTCACGGCCACTCGAAAGGAGTAATCGACAAGGTAAAAGAGGCCAAGGCTAATTTTACCGGTGTGGACATCGTGGTGGGTAATGTGGCTACCGGCGAGGCTGCGCGTATGCTGGTGGAGGCAGGAGCCGACTCTATCAAGGTTGGTATTGGGCCGGGCAGCATTTGTACCACGCGTGTGGTGGCCGGTGTCGGTGTGCCGCAGCTTTCTGCTATCTATGACGTGGCTCAGGCACTCAAGGGCACCGGTGTTCCCATGATTGCCGACGGTGGGTTGCGCTATAGCGGCGATGTGGTCAAGGCATTGGCTGCCGGTGGCGACTGCGTGATGATCGGTTCGCTGGTGGCCGGCACTGAAGAAAGCCCCGGCGAGACTATAATTCTCAATGGCCGCAAATTCAAGACCTATCGCGGCATGGGCTCCTTGGAGGCCATGGAGAACGGCTCCAAGGACCGCTATTTTCAGAGCGGCGTGGTCGAGACGAAGAAGTTAGTGCCGGAAGGCATCGCCGGTCGTGTGCCTTACAAAGGCACTGTGCAGGAAGTGATCTATCAACTTGTGGGTGGCTTGCGCTCTGGCATGGGTTACTGCGGCGCGGCCACGATAGAGGCACTGCATGACGCTAAATTTACCCGTATTACGAATGCCGGCGTTTTAGAGAGCCACCCTCATGACATTACTATCACAAGTGAGGCTCCCAATTATAGCCAACCTAACTGATTTCTATAGAGTTATAACACGAATATTGTTTCTTTATATGAGATATGCCATTCTGATAAGTGTGTTGGCCGCCGTTGTTGGGCAGGTGTGGGGGCAAGCTAACGACCCTGTGCTGATGACTGTGGCTGGTCGCGATATTACGAGAGCGGAGTTTGAGTATTCGCTCAATAAAAACTATGATTCGCCCTCGCAGGTAACGGAGCAGGACATCAAGGATTATGTTGACCTCTTTGTCAACTATCGTATGAAGGTGCAAGCCGCGCTCGATGCCAAGTTGGATACGCTCTCGTCCTTTCAGGAAGAGTATCGCACCTATCGCGATGTGCAGCTCAAACCTTTTGTCTATGATACTATCTTCGCCGACTCTGTGCTACATGCCGTCTACGAGTCGCTGAAGCTGAGCGTGGGCGACAGCGACATCGTCAAAGTCAGCCACTTGTTGCTCCGTGTGCCGCAAAACTCTAATATTGACTTTGTTAATACCGTTAAGGTACGTATTGATTCGATCTACGACGTGTTGAAAGACGGTGGCGATTTTGCAGAGATAGCAAAGCAGTATTCTGAAGATCGCAGTACGGCTTCTAAGGGCGGCGAGTTGCCTTGGCTCGGCCCAGCGCAGGTTATTCCCGAATTTAGGGATGCGGCGTGGGTCTTGAAGCCCGGTCAGTTCAGTGAGCCTGTGCTTACTGCCGCCGGATACCATATTATATATATGCACGAGCGCAAACCGCTCGAGCCTTTCGAAGAGAAGCGTGCCGAACTGCAGGAACAGCTCGATCAGATGGGACTACGCGAAGACGCTGCCGAGCGTATGGTACAGCGCATGGTGAAAGAGTCTGACGGCAACCTCACTCGCGAAGATGTGTTGCGTCAGGTGCAAGCTGATGCCGAGGCTCAAAAGCCGGAACTTAAATATTTGATTGGCGAGTACTACGATGGTTTGCTGCTTTATGAGGCCAGCAGTCGTATGGTTTGGCAAAAGGCTGCTGACGACGAGGCCGGACTTGCTGCTTTCTTCAATGCAAACAAGGCGAACTACAGTTGGAGCGAGCCCCGCTTCCGCGGTTATACTTATCGCGCCAAGAGTAAAGCTACAGCCAAGCAGATTGCCAAAATTCTAAAGTCTTGTAATGGCGATGAGGGCTTGGAGGTTCTTAAGCAGCGTATTCCGGCTGACACCGTCAAGGCTGTGAGGGTGCATTTCGGTGTTTATAAAAAAGGCGACAACGCTGTGGTCGATTATCTCAAGTTTAAGAGCGGCAAAAAGCCCAATCCGAACACCATGTTGCCCTTATATGGCGTGGTCGGCAAGATATTGAAGCAGCCTAAGGAAGTTCTTGACGTCAAGGCGCAGGTTATCAGCGACTATCAGGCGCAGCAAGAAAAGGAGTGGATCAATTCGCTCCGAGAAAAGTACAGTTATACCGTTGACGAGGCTGTGTTGGTCACAGTCAACAAACATGACTAATCTTTGGAGAATATGATAAGATTGCGATACGCGGTTTTTGCCCTGCTGATCGGCTTTTGCTTCGTCGCTCGTGCGCAGAACGACAATGTGCTTGATGAGGTGGTATGGATTGTCGGCGATGAGCCGATTCTTAAGTCCGATATAGAAATGCAGCGCCTCGCGGCGGAATATAATCGCACTACTATAGACGGCGACCCCTATGTTGTAATCCCTGAGGAACTGGCTATTCAGAAGCTGTTCCTTCATCAAGCAGCGCTTGACAGTATTGAGGTCAGTGAGGCTGATGTACAATCTTTTGTAGACAACGAGGTGCAACGGCAGATCAATATTGCCGGTTCCGAGCGCAATCTTGAGAACTATCGCAACATGACGATGAAAGAAATTCGTGCGCAGGTTACCAAGATGATCATAGATCAGTACAAGATGACCCGCGTGCGTGATAAAATCATCGGCGATTATACCGCTACGCCCGCTGAAGTACGTCGGTATTTCAAGAATATTCCCCAAGACAGCCTGCCTACTATCCCTACGCAGGTGGAAATACAGATTATCAACGAGACTCCTTTCGTTACTCCCGATGAAGTGCAGCGTGTCAAGGCCGAATTGATGGAATATGCCGAACGTGTCAATAAAGGCGAGTCTTTTGCTATGCTCGCGCGTATGTATTCCCGAGATGGTAGCGCCGTTAATGGCGGCGAGCTCGGCTTTAAGGGTAGGGCAGAGTTCGTACCGGAGTTTTCGAGCGTCGCTTTTTCACTTACCGACCCGAAAACTGTGTCTAAAATCGTTAAGACTGAATATGGTTACCATATTATTCAGTTGATCGAGCGCCGTGGCGATAAAATTAACTGCCGTCATATACTTCGTACCCCTGAAATTTCCGCAGAAGAGACTCGTAAGACACTTGCTCGCCTCGATAGTATAGCCAATCTTGTGCGCACAGATAAGATGACCTTCGAACAAGCCGTATACTTCTATTCTGACGACAAAGAGACGCGCAATAATCATGGACTGATGGCTTATACCAGTCCGGAGGACGGCACCCTAACTTCTCGCATCCGTATGGACGAACTGCACCGCAACTATCAAGACGTCGCAATTGTAGTAGAGCAAATGCACGTAGGCGAGATTTCAGATGCGTTCGTCATGCGAGGGCGAAATGGCATGAATACCGGTGCTATTATCAAGCTAAAAAATCGTATTCCCGAGCATAAGGCGGATATTACCGATGATTTCCAAGTTTTGACCGATATTGTCAACGAAAAGCGCAGCGAAGAAATTGTGCAGAAGTGGATTGAGGAGAAAATCAAGAGCACTTATATTCGTATCAAGGACGATTGGAAGCGTAGTGGCTATAAATATAATTGGCTAAAGCAATAATCGGCTTTCAAACTTGGCAACAGAAACATATTATCATGCGTACTCGTCTGCTTTTCGTACTTCTTGGTGCGGTCGTCGCCTTGTCGATGTATAGCCGTGGCTCAAATCCGGAAGATAAGAAAACGTCCGTCACGACCGCGCGCCCCAAAGGTGGAGATATTGTCGTGCGACATGCAGACCAAATCAATTACAACGAGGCGTTGATGCCCGGAGTGCAAATTTTTGTGGGCAATGTCGAGTTTTTTCACGACGGAGTGATACTGACTTGCGATAGTGCCAATTTTTTCCAAGACAATAATTCTTTTGCCGCATTTGATAATGTAAAGATGCGCCAAGGCGACACCCTTTCGCTTGTCTGCAACTATCTATTCTACGACGGAAACTCTCAAGTTGCCCAAGCACGCCATAATGTAGTGCTGCGTCATCGCAATTCAACACTGTATACGGACTCGTTAGACTACGATCGTTATTATAGTATGGGTTATTTCTTTGAGGGCGGACGCCTTGTGGACGGAGCGACTACGCTCGTCTCGGATTGGGGACAGTACGATACACGTACCCGACAGGCCGTATTTAATTACAATGTCGATCTCCGCAGTCCGGATTACAATATGGCTACCGATACTCTCTATTATAATGTGTTGACCAAGGACGTCCGTGCTGCTGGTCGCTCCAATGTGGTAAGCGGTACCACCAATATTTACACGGAAAACGGCCATTTCAATACAAACAACAATATTGCAGTGTTGCTCGACCGCTCTGTGGTTGAGGATAACAACCGCAAGATAGTCGCCGATAGTATCGTTTTTGATAAGCAGCAACGCATCGCCGAAGGATTCGGTGATTTTGTGGTTAATGATGACGAAAACCACTCTATTCTCTCCGGCGATTACTGTTTATACAATGACAGTACAGGTTTCAGCCTTGCACATGGTCGTGCATTGCTGAAGAATTTTGCTGAACCGGACACGTTGTTTCTTCATGCCGACACGCTGAAGATTTTGAGCTACAATCTCAATACCGACAGCGTCTATCGTGTGGTACACGGATACTATCACTCGCGTTCTTTTCGCGAAGACGTGCAGAGTGTTGCCGATAGCTTGTCGTTCAGTACCCTTGATCGTCGTCTCTCTCTCTACGGCAATCCCATCGTATGGAACGAACGCAATCAAATCTTCGGCGAAGAGATACATACATACTTCAACGATTCGACCATCGACAGCATATATGTTATCAACCAGGCGCTGATGTGTGAGCAGCTTGACTCTATAAATTTCAATCAGATCGCCGGCAAGGAAATGCATATGTATTTTCGTGACGGCGAACTTCGTGAGAGTCATGTCGTGCAGAATGTAAACATAAACTACTTCCAGCTTGACGACAAGATTAAGGATGATACCATTGTCGTAGCTATGAACCATGCAGAGACCAGTCTGCTTAAACTTTTTATGGAGAACAAAAAGGTTGCCAATGTTTGGACTGCAGAGGCAGAGGGAACATTCTATCCTATTATCTTTGTTACGCCCAAACTCCGCTATCTTGATAACTTTGCTTGGTTCGATTATATTCGTCCTCGCGACAAATACGATGTATTTGAATGGCGTGGAAAACCCGTTGACAAAGTGTTACAGAAGACCGTGCGTCGCGAGGTGCCATACCAGAAGCTAAAGAAAAAGTCCAACCGTGCAGAGGAGGGCAATGAGTAAAGTGTAAGGGACTATGGCCGACATCATACGTTTGTTACCCGACAGCGTGGCCAACCAGATCGCCGCAGGCGAAGTGGTGCAGCGCCCCTCTTCAGTGGTTAAGGAACTACTGGAAAACTCCATCGATGCAGGTGCCACTCGCATAGAGCTATGGCTTACTGACGCGGGCAAGAACTGTATACAGGTCATCGACAATGGCAAGGGCATGAGCGAGACGGATGCCCGCCTCTCTTTTGAACGACATGCCACCTCTAAGATCAAAGATGCGCACGACCTCTTTAATCTCCACACTATGGGTTTCCGTGGCGAAGCTCTGGCCTCCATTGCCGCCGTGGCACAGGTTGAGTTACTTACACGCACAGAGCGTGACGAGGTTGGCGTGAGCATCACTATGGAAGGTGCTCGCTGTATTGACCAACATCCTATCATGTGTCCTGTCGGAGCTAATTTCTCTGTGCGCAATCTGTTCTTCAATGTCCCTGCTCGTCGCCGTTTCCTCAAGTCTAATATCACGGAGATGAACAATGTGATGCAGGAGTTTGAACGTGTGGCATTGATAAATCCCGACGTAGCGTTCAAACTCTATAAAGACGACTCCATTGCCCTCGATCTCAAGGCGGGTAACTTCAAGCAGCGCATTTTGGCGCTTTTCGGCCAGTCGTTCGACAAGCACCTTCTACCCTTGAGTATAGACACTGACATCGTCAAAGCTGATGGTTTTGTAGGTACAGTGCAGAGCGCAAAGCTCAAAGGCTACAAGCAGTTTTTCTTTGTCAATGGGCGCTATATGAAGCACCCCTATTTCAACAAAGCGGTACAGGCAGCTTTCGACCGCCTTCTTCCGCCCGAAAAGCAGGTTAGCTTCTTTCTGCGTCTCACTGTCGATGCGCACCAGATAGATGTCAACATACACCCCAACAAGACCGAGATAAAGTTTGAGGACGATCGTGCTATTTGGCAGCTTCTGCTGGTGGCAGTGCGCGATGCCTTGGGTAAGCATAACGCTGTCCCGACCATTGATTTCGACAATACTCTTGATGTCAACATTCCCACTTTTGGTAGTGCTAATATGCAGGCAACAGAGCCTCGTCCATTTGTTAATACGCATTATAATCCGTTCGAAACCGACGATATTGCGCCAGCGTTACATAAACATAATTTTCCTCACACCTCTCGGAGTTTAGATACCAAACAGCCCTTTGCGTTATGGCAGGATTTGTATGGCTCCCCCCATCTGCCCTCTTTGGCAGAACACAAGGAAACGATAACTCCGCCCGATTGTGAAGATTGCCTCAATATCGACACCGCTGAAACAAATCCTACAAGAGACGATGCTATTAACGATTTCATCAGTCAAGAACGAACCTTGTTGCAGTATTCCTCTCGATTTATTATTACGCCAGTTAAATCAGGTCTTATGGTTATCGATAGCGTGCGCGCTCATCTGCGTATACTCTACGATAAGTTCATGGCTTCACTACTCAGCGGCGAGAGCGTTTCCCAATCTCTCCTATTCCCGGAGTTTGTGCAACTCGGGGCTGCTCAGTCGTATATAATGAATAATCTGCTCCCTCAGCTCAACACTGCAGGCTTCGATATCTCTCCTGCAGGAACAGCAACATACGCAGTCAGCGCAGTGCCCGCTATTGCAGCTGGCACAGACTGCACCGCACTCCTAACTAAGATAGTTGAAGACTACGACGCTTTATCTGCGGAGGCTCTGAACTTAGAACGTGAGTATGCAGACTCACAGACACTCCCCACTTTACGTCCCCTTTTTCATGCTCTTGCGCTCACTCTCGCTCGCAGCAATTCTATGCGTGCTGAAGGACGGCAGTTCGAGCAACGAGAGATGGCCACACTGGTCGATGACCTCTTTGCTTGTCAGATACCTAATTTCACACCCGACGGCAAAGCCGTTATCTCTATCATTCCTGCCGCAGACATTGCTAAGCGTTTTACGTAAGAATTTATTCATGCGTAAAATGTGCTTAGACTCCTTGTGCAATAACGTTTTCTTTAGGCTCGCTTTACTTTCTGTCTGTTTCTTTTTCCTTTTTTCTACTTTTTGCAAAATGCAGTTTACATATTGCATCATATTGCAAACGTAAACGAATGTTAATTTTTAAAATCTTAAAACGCGTAACTTTCTGATTGCCAATAATTTGCGGGGGGGGGGGGGGTAGTTAAAAAGCTTTAAATTTATTTTGTTTGTATGAGGTTTTTGTTTAATTTTGCACACCATAACGTATGCTTCTCATTGTAGGTGTTGCGGCCCATAACTTTTATTACGTGAATTATATATAATAATACGGTAAGGATCCATGAATATTAGAAATCGCTTGTGTTTGATTTTTTTCGTGCTATTTTTTTT
>JAFLUU010000099.1 GCA_022508585.1 Prevotellaceae bacterium
TATCCGCCATTTTGGAAGACTTCCCCTCGGTCAATAAGACTGAGGGGATTGTCGTCTTTGTATAATAAAAGGAAGAGAGGACAAAATGAGGAGTAGGGGTATAAATACAAAGTTTTATAGAACAGACAACGGCATAATTTGGTTATGGTTAAGTAGATTTCGCAATATAGATGATTGTTATTAGATGTAAACAAATTTTAATGAAAAATACATCATTGAGTAATTTTTTAGTATAGCTTTATGTCGGGAATGTTATTTATTTATTATTTTTGCAAATAGTTTTGAAAAACCTCTTAGACAGTTAGATTATGAAAAATAATAATGTTATACATAGAATAGTTTATTGGTGTTTTCAGAAGAAATCGTTGCCTTATTGGGCAATTCTTGGATTGGATAGTTTATTAATAATTATAAGTGGAATATTGTCCTGCCAACTAATTAATGGAGCTGAAGTATTTGTTGTACACGCTAAACAAATTCTTTTCGAGTTATTGTTGATGCTAATATTCTTCTTCGTTGGTTTTAGAATATTTCATACTTATTCGGGTTTCCTTCGCTATTCAAGTTTTGTTGATTTGATTCAGGTATTCTTTGCGAATCTGTTGGGTGTAAGTCTCACATGGATAATTTTTAATGTCTTTCCTCATGATATTGATACCATTATAAATATTAAAGAATTAACGTGTATATTATTTATAAGTACATTGCTGTTGTGGATAGAGCGTGTTGTCGTTAAATCTATATACGATGTATTATCTCATGCAAATAAAAGTTGTCGAGTTTTTATCTATGGTACACGTCATGGTGGAATCTCTGTGGCTAAAAGTATTCGTAATGACATAGAGAAGAAATATGTTGTTAAAGGATTTGTTACACCAGATGTAAAGATGTACGGTAAGTATCTTATGGGCGAACCTGTGTATATAGATAATGAGGATTTGGTTCGTACGATGCTTGATAAGAAGATAACTCATTTAATTGTCAGTCCTTGGCAGGCAGAGTCTTTTCGTAAACGCGAGAAACTTATTGATGCTCTTATCAAGAATAACATTAGGATTAAGATGATGACTGAGGCGGAAGACCTTGATGAGAAAGCCGAACTTAAACATGAACAATTTCATGAAGTAGAGATAGAAGACCTCCTTCCACGCGAGAAAATAGATGTGGATATGGAGAGTATTGGTAATTTGCTGCGCGATAAAGTCATTCTTATTACAGGCGCAGGTGGCAGTATTGGTGTCGAGATAGTACAGCAAGTTGCTCTGTTTAATCCAGCCAAGATGGTGCTTATTGACCAGGCTGAGACTCCAATGCATGATGTTCGTTTGCGTATGGCACACGAGTTTCCTCACATTGAAGCAAAGACTCTTGTTGGCTCTATCACTAACGAGATTTATATGGAGAAAATATTCTCCACCCATAAGCCAGATTATATCTTCCATGCCGCTGCTTATAAACATGTGCCTATGATGGAGGATAATCCCGCTGTCGCAGTGCAAAACAATGTGCTTGGCACTCATATCATCGCCGATCTCGCGGTCAAGTATGGTGCGAAAAAATTTGTGATGGTTTCTACCGATAAGGCTGTCAACCCGACTAATGTAATGGGTTGCTCAAAACGCATTTGCGAGATATACTGTCAATCGCTCAACAAGGCTGTTTCCGATGCTGCTACCGATGCAAGTTTAAGCCGCATCGTTGTTGAAGGTCGCGAGGTGAACATCAGGCAGGTCGATGGCTCACCAGCAGTTACGCAGTTCGTTACTACGCGTTTCGGCAATGTGCTTGGTTCCAACGGTTCCGTTATTCCTCTATTCAGAGAGCAGATTCGTCAAGGCGGTCCGATCACCGTTACTCATCCCGACATCATTCGTTACTTTATGCTAATTCCAGAGGCCTGCCGCCTCGTGCTTGAAGCTGGCACGATGGGCAAAGGTGGCGAGATCTTCGTTTTTGATATGGGCAAGCCGGTTCGGATTGTCGATCTCGCAGAGCGTATGATTGCGCTGAGCCATGCTCCGCATGTCAAGATTGAGTTTATGGGGCTTCGCGAGGGCGAAAAACTCTACGAGGAAGTTCTAAACGATGCAGAACAGACCAAACCGACCTGTCATCCTAAGATAATGATCGCAGCTGTCAGAGAATATAACTACAGCGAAGTATTGGCGAACGAGGAGCGCTTGATTAACGCTTCCTATAGCGAAGATGATATGCACATTGTTAAGATTATGAAGGAAATTGTGCCCGAATATATCAGCAACAATTCTAAATATTCCGTTCTTGATAAACAAAAATAATTACTTATGAATAAACACATTGCCGTTGCCGGCACTGGATATGTCGGTCTAAGTGTTGCGACTCTTCTTGCGCAGCATAACCGCGTGGTGGCTGTAGATGTAATCCCCGAGAAAGTTGATTTGATTAACAACAAGAAGTCGCCAATCCAGGACGACTATATAGAGCAGTATCTGGCGGAGAAAAAGCTCGACCTCACGGCCACACTCGACGGTCGGGCGGCTTATCGCGATGCCGAGTTTGTCGTTATTGCTGCTCCGACCAATTATGATTCCGTCAAGAATTACTTTGACACTTCCCATGTAGAGGAAGTTATCGACCTCGTCTTGGAGGTTAATCCCGATGCCGTTATGGTTATCAAGTCCACCATTCCTGTGGGCTACTGCCGCAGCCTTTATGTCAAGTACGCGGCGAAAGGTGTCAAGAAGTTCAACCTGTTGTTCTCTCCCGAGTTTCTGCGTGAAAGCAAGGCGCTTTATGATAATCTCTATCCCTCGCGAATAATCGTTGGAGTGCCTAAGCATATCGAGGGCGAAGCGGAGGAAAACGCCGCCATTCGGCAGATGGCCGATGTGCCCTTTCTTGAGCAGAAGGCACGCGAGTTTGCTGCCCTTCTCACGGAGGGAGCAATCAAGGAAGACATACCTACGCTCTTTATGGGCATGAAGGAAGCTGAAGCAGTCAAACTTTTTGCCAATACCTACCTCGCTTTGCGCGTCAGTTACTTTAACGAACTCGACACCTATGCAGAAGTGAAGGGGCTCGACACGCAAGCAATCATCGAAGGCATCGGTCTTGACCCGCGCATCGGCACACACTACAACAATCCCTCTTTCGGCTACGGCGGCTATTGCCTGCCTAAGGACACCAAGCAACTCTTGGCCAACTATCACGATGTTCCGCAAAACATGATGTCGGCAATTGTAGAGAGCAACCGCACAAGAAAGGATTTCATTGCAGATCAAGTGCTACAGTGCGCAGGTTGGTACTCGTACACCAATCGCAATCAGTATGACTCTCGCTCAAATTCCGCCGCAGCCGACAACAATGCCCAGCCGCCGACTATTGGAGTCTATCGATTGACAATGAAAGCCAATTCCGACAATTTCCGTCAGTCTGCTATCCAAGGCATTATGAAGCGTATCAAGGCAAAAGGTGCATCGGTAATTATCTACGAGCCCACTTTGGAGGACGGATCCATGTTCTTCGGTAGCCTTGTCGTCAACGACCTTGACAAATTCAAGTCAAGCTGCCAAGCAATCATCGCCAACCGCTATACTTCAGTCCTTGATGATGTAAAAGACAAGGTCTACACGCGCGACCTCTTCCGCCGCGATTAATCAATAGTATTGCATAGGATTTATATCCTAAGTCTTATAACTATCATTGATGCTTCGGAAAAGCCCTTTCAACTTTTCCGAAGCATCAATAGTATAGTACACACTATTCCTACCATAGTCAGTACTCCAAATAATTCTTTTACAGAAATGATTAGCGCTTGTTGCTGCACCATAGCATAAAGTTCTAACTTTGAAAATTGTGCAGCTGCCGTGTTTACGCTATCTAATGCGCTGCTTAAATGCATCGCGTTACAATTACATACAAACTTCAGCAATTCATTAAGTACAGCCGTGCCGAATGCGCCTGCTAATGACGCGCAAACTATATTTTGCACCGTCACAGCCTGAAAGAAGTGCGGAAAGGGTACTCGTTTCTGCATCGCTGCCAGCAGAACAATGGCGACAATCACATAGCCAAAGCCACGCAGGAAGAGCGGAAGTATAAGAAAAGTCTTCGGAAGACGATAATCAATCGTTAGATAGAAGATAATGAGGTAGGCAGCAGTTGCAACAAAGGCAATCGTCATCATTGTTAGGAAGTGCCAGTGGTGTATGCAGAATATTCTCCATGTAAACCAAGCCCCGGCAATCGTACCAGCCAGTACCGCCCAGTTTAGCGAGGCGGAGTGGATAAGATCGTAGCCGAGAATGCCCTCCATATAGATATGTTCGAGCAGATGGGCGGGCGAAATTAGAAAAAAGTAGATAAAGTATAGTGTAACTACGAATTTCACAATCGGATAACGCAGCGTTTGGTTGCAAATGAATGGGTGGCGAATGAAAGACGCGCGCCAGATGTTGAAAAGCGCGGCGACAATGGCGATAATTGCGCCAACACAGATGTATTCAGACTGAAACCAGTCGTAATGGTCGCCATAAACGCACACAAACACGAAAGCCATAGACATTACTCCCACCAGCGCCATGCCAAGCCAGTCCACACCGTACAGAGGCATAAAGGGATAGATGCGACGCCCGTTGAAAAGCAGTGCAACCGCTATCATCACCACCAGCATAAGCCCCACGACGAACAGATGAATGTACTGCCAGTCCATAATGTAGGCAATGTAAGCGTGAGCCATGCCCGACAGCGAGATACAGCCCTGTACCAGAAGGAAAATGTAGCAAAAGAAGATATGAAAGTTGTGCTGGGGCGAAATCCATGGGTGTAATAGCGAGTTACACTCGAAGGTCGCCCACATTCTGAAGAAGCCGGCTACGAAACACGCCACAATCAACAGCGGAACACTGCGCGTGCTCATCGCAACAAGGTTGCACAGCAGCAGGATAGTCGAACAAATTATAAAAGTCGCACGCGTACTGAAGCGAGACTTGAGACGAAAGATTATTGCGAACACCAGCGCCATACCAATGAACGACGCGTAGCCTGCCATCATTATGTCCTCTTGCAGAAGGGCGGTCGAACCGACCATTTCATTGACGGCAGCCAAGTAAATGCCGCCGGAGAATTGGTAAACAATCACCATCGCGAGCAAAACCCACGGCTTGAGTCTGCACGGCACAATCTCGCGGATTGCAGGCACATCAAACTGCTGCGGAGTAGTGTAACCCATATCCTAATAATTGACCTCGCACTCCGCATTCATGCCGGCGCGCAGCCGAGTCATCGCTTCTTTGGAGTTTTTGTCGTCGAAATCTATACGAACCGGTATACGCTGCTCCACTTTCACGAAGTTGCCGGCAGAATTGTCCTGCGGCAACAGTGAAAAAGCCGCACCTGTGGCTTGAGAGACGGCGCTGACCACTCCGGTGAAGATAACATCAGGCACAGCGTCCACCTCGATGTTCACTTTCATACCATCAGCAATGTTTTTGGTCTGCGTTTCCTTGTAGTTGGCCACTATCCAGATCTCATCGCTCGCCACGATGTCCACAAGACTCTGTCCCTGTTGCACAAACTGCCCCGTTTGGATATTTTTGCGCCCGGTAGTGCCGTCGCAAGGTGCCACGATGATAGTATAAGAGAGGTTAAGCTTTGCCAGGTCTATAGTCGCTTTAGCCAACCCAATCGCAGCCTCGCTCTGGTCGAGATGCTCGTGCTGTTCTTGCTTCATCGAGACTGTAGAGGTGCGTTGCCGTTGCAGCATCTCGTAATGGGCTTTCAGTACATCGTAGTTCGTCTGCATAGCGTCGAGCTGCTGTTTGGTAACAGCCTCCTGCTTATACAGATTTTCGTAGCGACGATATTCACGCTCGGCATTCTCCATTTTTATGCGCGCCTCCTCTATGCCGGCATCATTCACTGCGATGTTTCGGTCGGTGGTGCTCATCGTAGCCGAAACCGCAGAGCGTCCGGAGCAGGCATTGGCGTAGTCTGCCTGCGCTTGCGCCAATCTGTAGCGGAACTCCGTGTCCTCAATGATGACCAGCGTATCGCCTTTGCGCACTTTTTGATAATCTTCAAAGCGCACCTCGCGCACAAAACCTTGCACACGCGAATGAATAGGCACAATCAGTTGCTTAACCTGCGCATTGTCGGTGTATTCCACGCGCCCTAAGTGAATAAACTTCTCCAAAATCCACGCCAGCGCGCAAATCAGCAAGGCGCAGGCCGCAATGTTGTAAATAAGTATCTTTGTCTTGTGTCTCATATCCTTAATGTTTTATAGTTTCTACAACTCGCCTGCAATTTTCTTCAGTCTATACCAATTAAACAGAATGCCCACCTGTGCATTAGCCACTTCTAATTCTGCACTTAGCTTAGCGTTGTCTGCATCGAGCATATCAGTGATTAGTGCGAGGTCGTTGATGTAGCGATTATGAACGACGCTGTAGTTTTGAGCTGCAAGCTCCAGATTTTTCTCCTCAATCCGGCACACATCAAACGCCTCACTGAACCTGATGTACGCCTCTCTCACATCAGAGTGCAACTGCTCGGCAGCAAGTTGCTTAAGCGTATTGGCTCTCGTCATAGAGTGTTTCGCTTGGCGCACAGCGTGCGGCGATTTGTAGAGCGAAGCCAGATTAAAGCTCACTCCCACACCCACATACCAATAGTTCATATTCTTGTTTAGCGGCGGCACCTCCACAGTTATCGGTCCGTCCATTTTGTCGCCTGCGAACAGCGATATAGAAGGTCGCCTCTCGGCTTGTGCAAGTCTCACACCCTGCTCCGATTGTGCCACTCCTATTGAGGCCAAGCGCAAAGCCGGAGCGTTATCCGCTGCAGCCTCTTGCCAATGTCCTTCGGACAGTACCTTTGGCAATTCTGCCGTAACCGAGCGATCTGGTTCTATGCGTATCTGCGACTCCAGACCGAGCAATGTCGTCAGGCGTTCGTTGATAATTGCCCGGCTGTTCTCCGTCTGTGTCAAGGCAAGTTCCAATCGCTGCAACTGCAATTCATAGCGTGTAATATCGTTGCGCAAAGCTAATCCCTCCTTATGCCGAGCGCGAATTTCCGTCAGCAAACGCTGCGTCTGCTCTATGTTCTTGCGATAAACCTCTACTTGATTGTCAAGTTTATAAAGTTCTAAGTAATTGCCTATTAACAAAAAGCGTATATCCTGCCTGTTACCCTCTGCCTCCGCTTGCAAAGCCCGCCGTTTCAGTTCCGACAGTGCTATGCCCGCCGACAACGCTCCACCCGAGTACACCACTTGCGCAGCCTCGATGGCAAAATTGTTGCCGAAGTGGGGAATAGACGCCTTCATGCCGTTGCCAAAGTCGCGGTCGGTGAGCCAACCATTGCCAAGGTAACTCGCCGACGCCGCGAAGTTGATAGAAGGCAGCCTCTCGCTGCGCGAAACTTCCACCGCCTCGGCAGCCGCAGCCTCGGCAGCCTGATATTGCTTGATACTTGTGTTGTTCTCGTCTGCTAAGCGGAACAGTTGCTCCACACTAAGCTGCACAGTCTGCTTCGCCTGTTGCGCATAGATATGGGCAGTATTGCCCGCAACGCTCAAAATGGTTAGAAACCCGTAAATACACCTCATAATCATCTCCGAATTTTAGGCTGCAAAGGTGGCAAATATTGGATTGTCGGCAAAAATCCATCTGATGTAAAATTGGTTTTATTTGAACATCGACAAAAAATCGTAACTTTGTCGCGCAACAGAATTTAATGACTATGCCACTCTACATCAAGCGCATCTCCGACCTCTTCGACTGCAATGGTCAGCACCAAATGCTGCGAACAATTCGCTGCGTAGCCATCGATGCCCACTTCTTACGCCACCGTTTCGCAGACGAAGCCTATATGGACGCAGCCACAATCCTGCTAATTACACGCGGAAGCCTCGCTCATGAAATCAATCGCCACCCGACGCAGGGTGGAGTAGGGAGCTTGAGTGTCATATCACCGTCGCACTTGTTTCGCGTTACCACCTGCACGGACGATTGCTGCGCCGTCTGCCTAATGGTTGGCGAGGAATTTATGCACAACATGGACTCCGTCGATATGATTTACAAGCGCATTCGCTACGGCGTCAAGCTCTACGCACAGCCGGTCGTGGAGCTGACATCGCAGGAGGTCAGCACCATAGAGCGACGCCTGTTCTCGTTGAGCAACGCCATAGACAACACATCGCATCTCTACTACAAAGAAGTAATCCTCAACCGTCTCTTCGCGTTCTATCTTGACCTAAGCGACATCATAGACCGCGCCGAGGGATTTGCCCCTTCCGAGCAATCCAATCGCCACGAAAGCATAGTGAAGCGTTTCGTTGAGTTGCTAACAGCCCACTACCGTGCAGAGCATAAGGTCGAGTTCTATGCTAAGCGGCTCAACCTGTCTACTCATTACCTCACCCTAATAGTAAAGGAGGTTACGGGGCGCAGCGTCTCCGACTTCATCTATTGGATGCTTTACAGCGACGCCCGTTCACTGCTCAACGACTCCAAACTCTCCGTGCAGCAGATAACGACCCTGCTGCATTTTTCCGACCAATCCGCTTTCGGCAAGTTCTTCAAGCGTCGCTCCAGCCTCTCGCCACTTGACTACCGTAAGAAACAGCTATAACGTCGCGGCAAATATTGTAATAAATATAATATACCTACAGCCGCCGGCACTTGATGTGCCGGCGGCTGCTC